>NZ_BLLI01000004.1 GCF_011170085.1 Pseudolactococcus hodotermopsidis
GAATATCAAGCTGAAAATTCAGCATAAATCATAACTCAATCATATCAAAAATGGAATCTAAAAGCAAATTTTGCTTTAGCAAAACGTAACTCATGTTTAGACTTTTTTTGGGACATTTTCAATTTCGCTTGACAGTGTTTTGGGTTAATTATTTTGATCATCTTTACTTTTAAGCCAAAGCCAAATACCTAAACCTGGTACCATGCTTGCAAGAGCGTAAACAAACATCCAACCATAAAGTGCAACACCGTTATCACCACCGCGTTTCGTCCGACGGTAAGCAGTTCCGAGCGCGAAAAAAATTTGCACAATCGTTAAAACATACCATATCGTAAATAATAAAATAAGAAAAATATCAGCACCAGTCATATTGACCTCCAAATAGTAAGATTGATAAGTTGACACCGCCAACTAAACCATTATACATAAAACAAATGTAAAACACAAGCCCTTTTCCAACTATTTTCCATAAAATCCATAACAAAACAGAAGTTTTCATCACATTTTATGATAAAATAAGAAACATGGATATTGCACATTATAAGGAATTAGCGCTTCAAAAGCAAAAAGAGCACAAACAATTTTTGGCATCTCTCAAAAAGAAACCACCGAAAAATCTGGATCAATTGACAAAAGAAATACATGAGGCTGTTTTTAGAGAAATTGACTGTACCCAATGTGCTAATTGTTGCAAATCTTTAGGACCATTGTTTACAGAGGCTGATATTGAGCGAATCGCAAAACATATGCGACTGAAACTCGCCAATTTTGAGACAACTTATCTACAAGTTGATGAGGACGGTGACAAAATTTTTAAGTGCATGCCTTGTCCGTTTTTGGGATGTGATAATCTTTGTGATATTTACGATGTTCGCCCCAAAGCTTGTCGCGAGTTCCCACATACTGATCGCAAAAAATTTTATCAGATTAATCATCTGACACTCAAAAACACTTTGACTTGTCCTGCAACTTATCTTTTTATTGAAAAATTACGGAATAAATTAAAATAAATATCGAAAGGAATTTTAAAAATGACAGACTACAAAATCGCTTTCTTTGACATTGACGGAACACTTGCTGATAATGACTTGCCACATCATTTGTCACTTTTCGAGCGCATTCCAAACTCCGCTAAACAGGCTTTATTACAGCTCAAGGAAAATGGAATTGAGCCTGTTATCGCAACTGGACGCAATAAAAATATGGTTGAGCCAGTCATCAAACAGCTCCAACTTGACAGTCTAATCAGCTCAAATGGGCAACTGGTTACTTATAAAGGCACTGATATTTACGAAAAAACCTTGAGTGCCAAACATATTAGCAACATCAGCAATCGCTTGACTGAACGAGAAATTCCCTTTTTAGTTGAGACAAAATCAGATATTTATGGCTTTGAGGGCGACGATTTTCCAAGCCAAACAGCGACAAGCATTTTGCGACTTCAACAAGGACAGGCGTTGCCTAAAGGCATTTTGCAATTTTCTTGCATTATCCCTGTCGGCGAACCTTTTGAACTTCATTTACCTGACATTGTTGCTGTGAGAGTTGCGCCAAACGTCGTCAATATTCATGCAACTGACACGAGCAAAGCAACGGGCATTCACGAAATGCTCCAAATCATGAATATTGCGCCCAACCAAGCGATTTGTTTCGGCGATGAGGCAAATGATTTTGAGATGTTTGAGGCGGTTGGCACTGCTGTTGCCATGGGAAATGCCGTTGACTTACTCAAGGAAAAAGCTGATTATGTGACAGATATTGTCGGAAATGATGGCATTTTCAAGGCTTGTCAGCATTTTGGACTGATATAAAAAACTCATCAGATTTTTCTAATCTGATGAGTTTTTTTATTAAGCTAACTTCCGAGCAAATACCTTATCTTTCAATTCATAAATCACGTCACTCGCCTTAGCAACTTCATTTTCATGTGTGACAACAATCACGATTTTATTTTCATTATGAGCAATATCTTGGAAAATTTTAACAATGTCTTGCGTTGTTTGTTCATCAAGATTCCCTGTCGGCTCATCAGCGATGATAATTTTCGACTTGGTAATCAAGCTCCGCGCAATCGCCACACGTTGCTGTTGTCCGCCTGAAAGTTGCTTGACAGGTTTATAAATCAACTCTTCGCCCAAGCCAACCTTAGCAAAAATATCAATAATTGCTTGTTTTTCATCAGCATATTTAACACCTGAAATATTAATAGCTGTTTTAACATTTTGAAAAGCAGTCATATAAGTCAGAAGATTAAAGGATTGAAAAACAGTTGAAACAGTATTAAGACGGTACTTAGTAAGTCCCTGTTTTTTAATGTCAGTCTCATCAAATTTAACAGTACCAGATTTTGGCGTATCAAGTCCTGCCAATAATGAAAGCAAGGTCGTTTTTCCACTACCCGAACTGCCAAGAATCGCATACATGACACCCTCGTCAAAAGTTTCCGTAACATCTTTGAACAGATAATCATCAGCATTTTGCGTATAATAATACGTCAAATTTTCAATTTTTAGTGTCATATTTAAGCTCCCGTCAAGATTTCTTTTGGATTGAGTCTGATAATGCCAAGGCTTGCAATGATAATCGCAACCACGATAATACCAAGCGCAATGGCTGCCAAAATTGTAAGTTGTGAGCCAGTCATTTTCACATTTAATTCATTGATTTCTTTAATCTCAGCTGCACTTTGTCCAAATGGCTTTCTGCTAGCTCGACCGCCTTTTTCATGACCGCCACCATTTGTATCGAAAACTTGAACATCACCGACTTGTGGTTGACCAGAGCTAGTTGTTTCTGCCGTTTTTGCCGTTTGGCTACTCAAAAGCTGACTGCCAATCGCATTGCCAACAAGATTACCAGATGTTGCCGCAAGTCCGACCGCCACAAGCATAACAAGGAAAAGTTCAACAAAAAATTGACCGATAATCTTGAAACGGCTTTCGCCCATACTCATGAGAATGCCAATCTCGCCACGGCGTTCACGAATCGTTAAGATAACAATAAGACTTAAAATAATCGTGCCAGCAATCGCCACCAAAAGAACAATATTGCGCGCAAATTTCGCAACATTATTGAGTGGAGCAAGCATTTGTTGGTACATGGCATCATTGCTTGTCACACTGTAAGTTTCGGTGTCAACCAATTTTTGAGCGGCTTTGACAAAACTCTCGCTCTTTTCAGGATTTTCCAAGTGATAGGTTGCACTTTCAAGTGTATCAGTCGTCCCTTCAAGCGTGTTTGCAAAAGTCAAACTCGTATACATTTTGTTGCTCGGGTTCATAAAGTTAAAAGTCATCCCCATGCTATCAGCGCTCGCTGTTGATTTAAAGATACCGATAACAGTCAAAGTATAGACTTTATCTGATTCGTCAGTGATTGTAAATGTTGAGCCAACTTTCAGGTCATTTGCCTCAGCCAAATCAGCCTCAATCACAACATTATTTGTCTTTTCATCATTAGCTGTTAGCAGCCGACCACTCGTCAGCTCACTACTCCCATCCGCAAAAGCATTGACCGTTTTAAGATTATTCGTCCCAGAAATGGTAAAATCAGGCATCGTCATACCACTCATCTCAACTTTTCCACCACGACCACCTGCTTGACGACCACCGTCACCTTCTATCTCTTCAACTTCAACACCACCTTGTTCAATCGTTGGCTCAGTTGCCTTCTCATTATTAGCAACTGGTTCAATGTTGCCTTTTGTTGCAGTTGCCTCTTTGACAAAATTGTAAGATTTAACACCCGAAAGCTCAGAAATAGCAGTCGCATCAGATAATTTGACTGGTGTCATTTCAAGCTTCATCATATTTTTACCCTCAGATGATTCAGACATCGCTTCACGCGCCTTTTTCATCATCGCCTCACGATTGACCGACAAAGTGACCGTTGCACCCGTTTCCTTTTTAGCAGTTTCAATTGCTTTTTTAGCCGAATTGTGAATCACAAGTCCTGATAAAACAAAAATCAGAATCGCTGAAAAAGTCACAATCAAAAGTAGCGTCCGCCCAATTTTTGCCTTGCTAAATAAGCAAGCACGTCTTATAAAATCCATTTTTTCTCCTTAATTAAACTCACATTTAAAATGTGCCAGTTTCAGTTCCTGCCGTTAATTTATCAGCCAAATCAGCAGTCGGTCCGCTTTCAACATCCGGACGTATCGTCCTAAAATTACGACTGTCATTGCCACTTGGTAACTGAACATCAAAAGTCTGCCGCTTAATTCTTTCAGGAATTTTAGATTTAACTTGCGACTTTGCTAGCAAACCACTACCAAATCCCAAGCTAAAAACGACAAGAATTGTCCCAATGTTGCGCAAACGTTTTTTCGTCAAAAATTTCTTAAGGGCTTGCATCATAATCCTCTCAAATCTGTTTGATATTATTATAATATCATTTATAGCTAAATTGAAACTTATGCAGATCTTATCTGAAACTTAAAAAAGTTATGAACTTGTCATAACTTCTTATCTTAATCAAATATTTTACCAGGATTGAGCAGACTCGTTGGATCAAATACAGACTTCAACCGTTTCATTGCGCTAAGTTCATTTTTCCCGATATAGTTTTGAAAATATTTCTTTTTCAAAATACCAATGCCATGCTCAGCCGACGGCTTACCACCAACTTTTGCGATATAAGCGTAAAGTTGATCCAAATATTTGTTCAGTTTTCCTATCCATTCTTCATCAGTCAGTTGATTTTTGAGAATGTTGGCGTGGATATTGCCATCACCAGCATGTCCGAAAAAGATAGCTGACAAGGCCTCAGCCTTTGCCATTTTTTTGAGCGCCAAAATCGTCGGTGCAACGCTATTTATCGGTACAACAACATCCAAAGGTTCTTGAATCGTTTCAAGTTCAACTGATGAGACAATCGCCCCTCGAAGCTGCCAAACATTTTCTCGTGTTTCTTTAGTCAAAACCAAGGCATGCTCACTCAAAGTTGTCAAATAAGTCAGCTCTTTATCAAGTTGGACACTATCATTACCATCCAAAGTAATTAGCAAAAAAGCCTGGCCAACGATTTTTGGAAAAGCAAGCCCCAAGGCACGCTCTGAAAAGGCAATGCTATCACGCTCAAAAAATTCCAAAGTGGCAGGCACAAGCCCTGACGAAAGAATCTCAAAAACTTTCGGCGCAAGACTTGTCAGTGACTCAAAACCAAGTAAAATATCACGCGTAAACTGTGGTTTAGGTTGAATTTTTAAGTCCAGATCGGTTATTACCCCTAGGGTGCCTTCACTGCCAATAAAAATATCTTTGAGGTCATACCCCGAGCTATCTTTTCGATTGATAGAGCCGACTTGAATCTCGCTACTATCAGCTAAAACCACGCGCATACCCCGAATATTATCACGTGTCACACCATATTTGACAGCACGCATACCACCCGCATTTGTCGCCGCATTGCCACCGATACTTGCGGCTTTACTGCCAGGATCTGGTGCATAAAAATACGGTGTATCAGCAAGAAAATTTGAAATTTCAGCGATTGTCACGCCCGCCTCAACCGTCAAGGTCTGCGTTTCAATGTCTAGTTTGACGATTTTATTAAGTTTCTCCAAACTCATCAGTACCTGATTATCATCGGGAAATGTTGCCCCTGAAAGTCCAGTATGTGCGCCAATTGTGATGAGTTTTTGCTGATTATCCCTGACTTCTTGGATGATTTTTACAACTTCTTGTCTTGTTTTTGGAAAATGAATCGCACTCGCTTGCCCGATTTCTCCCGTGACACGATTGGTTAAATATTTCTTATCAATTGCCATTTTCTTTCTCCACTAATTCGACAACTTCCGTCAAACTTGTTACTGTAAAATCTGGTGTGACTGCTTCATTTGCAGGCAGATTATCACGATTAAGCCAAATTGACCTAATGCCTGACGTATTTGCCCCCAAAATATCTGTAAATAGATTATCCCCCACCATGACTGATGTTTTTTTATCAGCTTTGGCACGAGAAATGGCAAAATCAAAAATTTCTAGCGATGGTTTACCCTTGCCAAAGTCACCTGAAATGATGATTTTATCAAAATATTTTCGGAATTTAGGCGCTTTATTAAGTTTAAGATTTTGCAAAGAAGGCGCACCATTCGTCAAGAGAATTAGCTGATATGTCTCATACAAATGCGCCAAAGTAGCATAAGTATCCTCATAGCTAATTGAATTTTCCATCCGAATCGCAATAAACATTAAACTCAACAATTTCACTAACCGCCTATCTGAGATGCCAACATCTGCCAAAGCCGTCGTCCAAACTATTTGGCGATAAGCATTGATTTGACGCGCCATTTCAGGAAATCGCAAAGTTTGATCAGAAAATTCGCCCCAAAGTCCCTCAAATGGACTAATACCGATTTGCACAGTAAAATCATAGAAATCATAAGTCGAAAAAAGATCAATCGCCCGTTTTCTCAGCGCTTCCTCAAGTATTTTCGCCTCAACTTGCGGAAATTTTTCTGCCACAAAAGCCGTTGTTCTCTCGAAAGCAAGTTGCACCGCTGCCGAATCCGACAGCAAGGTGTCATCTAAATCAAAAATAATTGTTTTAATTGTCATCTTTTTCTCCTAAACTTTAAAGTATACTCAAAGATACCCTATGTAATCTCAAGCTAATTTTCGCCAAATTTAGCTACGGTATTTACAATCCTAACAAATTTTCCATTAACGAATAGCCATTATCTTATGTGTCTGAATACTCAAAAACCAATTATTCAAGCGATTTTGGCGATTATTCAACTGCCCCAAAACACGCACAGTTTCTTCCCAGTTAATCACGCCGTCTACCTCGCAAGGTGAAACAAAATAATGCTCAGCTGCGATTTTTTGCTCAATAAATTGACAAAACTCAAAGCTCGTTTCACTGTCATCAATAACAATTCTGACTTCATTTGCCTTTGAAATACTATGTTTCTCATACATTTTACGATACAGACGTTTGGGACTTGTCGCCACATAATCAACTTGCCTTGGTACATCCAACAAGCCATTTGTCTCTAACCAAACTTGATAATTGGCGTTTTTTAATTCTGAAACTAAAAACGCTAAATTTTGATGAACCGTTGGTTCGCCACCTGTGATAATGATATTTTTAGCTTGAAAAGGGGCAATTTCTATCATGATTTGCGCCAACGTCCAAGTTTCAAAAGTATTAAAATCAGTATCACACCATGGACAAGCCAGATTACATTTGCCAAGGCGGATGAAAATAGCGGGACGGCCGGTATTTGCACCCTCGCCTTGAATTGACTCAAAAATCTCAACAATTGGAAAATTTCCTTGGTTATTTTTCATCAACTTCTCCGTAAATGCAAGAACTACTCTGAGTTTCAAACAGCTCAATATAAGTCAACTCAGGCATGTGAGATTTCAGCAGTCTAAAAATAACTTGGCTGATATTTTCTGCTGTTGTTCGCTTTGTCAGCCGATAAATTTTCCTACCATCATTTGCCAAAAGCGTCGCAATCTGCCTTTCAATCTCGCGCGTTTCATCATAAACAAAAGCATGGTCGAAAAAGTCTAAAATCGTCATCTTGACACACTGCTTAATGTCGCCATAATCTCGTATCATACCTGATTTCGCACCAGTTTGGCAAACATTACCTTGTAACGCAACTTTGAGCTGATAAGTGTGACCATGCAAATTATTGCATTTGCCATCATGACCATCCAACATATGCGCCATATCAAATGAAAAAGTTTTTGTGATTATCATTTTCTTCTTACCCTTTTCAAAAATTATCGTGAGATAATAAAAATAATCTCACAAGCAATGAGATTATTATATCATATTTTAGCACTATTTTCAGAAACCACCCAAATCTGTTGCCTTATATTCAGGTTCAATCCCTTCAGCTTTTAGGAAATCTGCAAATGGCACTAAGTCCTCAGCCTCATAACGTTTACGGAAAGCAGCAATATCAGCTGCTGTGTGAATTTTATCGTCCAAAATCAGACTTTCAACTGGTATCGGCCGATCAGTTGAGATTTTGGCATCAATTAAGACGGTCAACCCATTTGCCACATCAGCTAAGGCATGCTCAAAAACAGTTTTCGCATCCGCTAACCTTGTTAAAGTATAGCCTTTTGCACCCATGGCATCTGCAATTTTGGCAAACTCAACACCAGCAAACTCGACACCGAAATAACCTGAATTTGTATCCTCTTGCTCATCTTTGATAAAGCCGAACTGCTGATTGCTGAAAACGAGGTTGATAATCGGCAAGTTATACTGAACTTGGGTCGCGAGATCCTGCATAACCATGTTGAAACCGCCGTCACCAGCCAGATTCCAGACTTGGCGATTAGGAAAATCAAGTTTTGCTGTTATCGCACCAGGAATGCCAATCCCCATCGTTGCAAACAGGTTAGACGTCCGCCACATTTGTTTAGGATTGAGGTGCAGATGCCGAACAGAAGTTTGCGTCACATCGCCAACATCAATAGAAAAAATCGCATCAGCAGCGGCATGTTGATTGATTTGATGATAGACTTGGTAAAGTTGCAAATTACCAGCCGTTTTCGTCTCAAGTTTAGTCACATAATCACGCCAGTTTTGGATATTCAAAAGATTAGCGCGCCACCAAGGCGTTTCAGCTTTTTCACTAATTTGTCGCGTTATTTCACGAATGGCATCTCCCGCATCGCCCAAAATAGTCACATCATTATGATGACGTTTGCCGAGATTAGCGGGATTAAGATCAATTTGGATAAAATTTTTGACATTTTCAAAAACATTTGTAACTTCGGCAAATGGATAATTATTGCCAACAAAAAGAACTGTATCAGCATTTGGAAAGGCATCATTTGCAGGCTTAATAGCGACACGATTGGCTGAACCGAGCAAGCCCTCAAAGTCTGAGTCAAACACATCATAAGCAATTCCCGTCACAGCGACAGGCGCTTTGATTTTGCGCGCAAGCGCAACAATGTCGTCCCCTGCGCCACGCGCCCCGATGCCTGCGTAGATGACCGTTTTTTCAGAATTTTCTAAAATTTCTACTGCTGATTCAATGTCAGCAAAATGGAGACTAGGACGCGGCAATTTCCTGTACGCATTCGCTGCCGAATAAAAGGCTTGGCTCGGTATCTCTTTCGTGCCAAGATCAACAGGCAACTGAACGACAGCAACACCATTTTTAGCATAAGCCTGACGAATCGCCTCATCTATGATATGGGGCAACTGTTCAGCCGTTGTAACAGTGCGATTATAGACAGCAACATCCGCATAAATCGGATTTTCATTCATTTCTTGGAAAGTATCCATATTCATGCCAGTCGTCGCAAATTGCCCAACAATAGCAAGAACAGGCACATGATCCTCACGCGCATCATAAAGACCATTGAGCAAATGCGTCCCACCAGGTCCAGCTGAACCAAAAGCCACGCCAATATGCCCTGTGAATTTAGCGTGCATACTCGCAGCCATAGCACCCACTTCTTCATGACGCACTTGAATATAAGTTATTTCATCCTTTTCATGCAAAAGCGCATCCATGAACGAATTAATCGACCCACCAGGAATGCCGTAGATGTGTTTCACTCCCCATTCTTCCAACACCTTAACTGCTGCGACACCTGCATTGATTGTATTTGACATATGACTTTCCTCCTCGATTTTAAAAATACTTACTATACTTTTATTATACGCTTTATTCTTTTTTAATCAAAGAAAAAGTCTCTGTTAATCAAGACTTAATTTTGTATGAAATAAATGACTAGCGCAAGCACTGATCCAAGCAAGGTAACACTCCAAAAAAAGAAGTCAACTTGCCACTCAGACCAAGGTTTACCATTGCCCGAAAAACCACCAAGTTCAAAATGATGATGTACTGGTGTCATGCGAAAAATGCGCTTGCCGTGAGTCAGCTTGAAATAAAGCACTTGTATGATGACACTTAGCGTTTCAAGAACGTAGACAATCCCTATCAAGAGGAGTGTCCACTCAACATTGAGAATAATCGAGATAATCCCAAGTAAGCCGCCCAGTGCAAGACTGCCGACATCGCCCATGAAAATCTTGGCTGGCTTATGATTGAACACAAAGAAACCTAGCAGGCTCCCGATGACCGTGACAATCATCAGCAAGACATCGAAACGTTTTTGATGATAGGCAATTACCGCATAGGCAAGGAGGGAGATGACAACTGAAATCGAGGCTAGACCGTCAATACCGTCCGTCAGATTAACAGCATTTGAAAAGCCAACGAGCCAAAAAACGAGGAACAGTACAAAGAAAACACCCAGATTGATCGGGTATCCAAAAATATTGAGATAATTCGCACCACTTTCATGCGCATAAACCAAATAAGCAATAATCCCCGTAATAATCTGCGCCGTGAACTTTTGAATCGTCGTCAAGCCTTGATTGACTTGCTTGAAAATTTTCAGAAAATCATCCAAAAAGCCAACAACTGCATAAACAGCATAGACAATCCACATCGTAATAAAAGCAGGTGTCAACTTGCCAAAAATCAGCGCAAAAAACAAGGAGATCGTTAAGCTGACAACAACAAAAACAAAGCCCCCCATAGTTGGTGTCCCAGCTTTATCGGCATGTTGCTTGACATCTTCGTGCATTTGTTGACCACCAATTTTCTTTTTCTGAAAAAATTGGATAAAGGCTGGAATTGAAAGGCTCGTCATAATCAAAGCCACAATACCAGCGGTAATAGCGTTTAATATCATATTATTTTTCGCAAATCTCCGTTAATTTTTTATTTCAAAGTCACGGTCAATTTCAGACCTTTCTTGACTTCTTCATTCATTTTAATACTTTGTTCCGTGACTTTTCCTACATCATCGCCCTCAAAAATTACCTCTAGTCCTGTCCATTTTGCCAAAGTTTCAACATCTTGTTTGGACCAGTCATAAATATCAGGCATCGTAATCTCACCATTTGTCAACAATAAAATACGTTCATTAGCACCTAATTTTGTGCCTGCTTCGATAGATTGCTCAGTAATTGCATCACCACTACCAATAACAACTGGTTTTAAAATTAGTCGACGTAATTGTTCAAGTGTCAAGCCAGGCGCTTTCCCCTTATAATCTTTCAAAGTAATTTTCGCCTCTTTGACCCTATCATTTGAGGTTACTTGTGTATCAAGTGATGATTTCAGTTCATAGGCACGTTCCAACAAAGGATTTGCCACATCAGAAATAAATGCCAAAGTCCAATTACTAGGCAATTTAACCGTCATATAAAAAATGAAATCAGGATTTTCAGCTGGTACCATAGCAACTGCTGAGTAAAGATAAGAAGTAAGGCCTTTATAGTAGCCACCAGTCGGATTTGCAACTTCTGCTGTACCAGTCTTGACCGAAACTTCTCGACCACCAACACGAAAGTATGGCTCACCAGCAAACCAGTTATAAGCCGTACCAAAAACATTATCCGTTCCGACACCAACCATATACTTCAAAACGGAATCTGCCGCATTTTCAGAAATAGGTTTACCGACAATCTCACGTTTAGTTACACGCTCAGTATTATCATTGATATTTGCTATTTTGGAAATAAAATGTGGCTCTAGCATCTCACCACCATTGGCAATCGCTGTATAACCGCGGAGCATTTGGAGTTCCGTCACACTAACCCCCTGACCAAAAGATGAGTTGACTTGAGCAACAATATTGGGCTCAGGTAAATTACCAAAACTTTCCTCGATAACGCCCATTCGTGTCGGCACACCAAATTTGAAACGTTTCAGATAATCATCCCAAACCTCATCTCCCATTGCCTTTTGAAGATTCGACATGCCAACATTTGAAGAGTGAGCGAAACCTTGGGCATAAGTCATCCTATTACCAGACGGTACATCCTCAACATCCCAGTCGCGAACAATAGTATCTGCTACCTCTAACGGTGCTGAAACATAAGTACTATTAGCACTAAATTTATTAGTATCAATCGCTGCACCTAAAGTGAATACCTTAAAGGTAGAACCCGGCTCAAAAACTGTTTGATAAAGGAAGTTCATCTGATAAAAAAGATTTTCTTTGTCTGATTTCTTATCATTTTTTGGTCCAATAACAGTCTGTGTTGACGCATCAAAAGTTGGACGTTGAGTTGTTGCTAAGATTTCACCTGTATTAGCCTTGACAAGCGTCGCAACGATTTCCTCAGCTCCTGAATTTTCCAAAGCCGTATCTATAAGCTGTTCTAACTGAATCTGCAAAGGCGCTGAGAGTGTCGTATAAACATCCTCACCATCCTTAGCAGGGACAATTGATTTTGCTACCCCTTGCAAAGCTTGACCATTTTTATCTTTTTCTAATGTTTCAACACCATTTTTACCAGATAAAATATCATCTAGGGCAGCCTCTATTCCAAATTGACCAACTAAACCTTTGGTATCATCATCCCCGTCTTTCAAACCAGCTAATCCGATAAAGTTTGATGCAAAATTTCCACCATAAGAACGTGCCAAATGCGATGTAAAACCAATTCCCGTAATACCTACGGCTTTGGCAGCTTCTTCAATTTCTTCCTTGTTAGTATAGGAAATGTGTTTCCCTTTCGTGCCAAATTCAACCTGACTGACACCTTCTCGACTCAACTGTTCTTTAGTATAGCTCTCATCTAACTCCAACTTATCTTTAAAAATTTTGGCGATTTTAGCAAAATCTGCTGGCGCAGCATAAAGTTTTTTACCATCACCAGAAACATAAGCCTTATCTAAGATAACATAAACCGAGTAATCACTAGAATCTGTTGCAATAGGCGTACCTTCACGGTCAAGAATTGAGCCTCGCTTAGCAAAAATTGTGACTGTTTCAGAATAATTTGCTGTTGCACGCTCTGAGAGCTTAACACCATTACTAGAATCTGTGACCACAAGCCACGAAAATCTAACGATAAAAACCGTAAACACAAGGATAGCGAGAATCAAAATGTCCTGCGCAATCCGTTTACGGTTGGCTTCTGGGGTCAAATGAGACTTAGCCGCATTTTTAGCGACCTTTCTAAATGGCAATTTAAAAAGTTTTTTTAGAAAATCTATCATTTATTTCGTTGCCTTTATTACATTTTCATTATTAGATTTGAGGCCATTATCTTTGGCTTGTCCTGAGACACGATCAGGATTCATCAACTCATTAATCTGTTGGTCATAAAGTTTGAGTGTGTCTTCCTTAGTCGAAACTTCTGTTTGAATTTCCAATGTATTTTGCTCAACCTCAATAATTTTTGTTCTGACAAAAACCATCCCAACTGCAAGCATGACCGCTGAAAAAATAATCGAAAGGTAGAAAACTTTTTCGACAGTTGATAATTTGCTAAATTTTCTTCTCAAAAGCTCTGGGGCAATTGAATCAGCTGATATATTATAGCTTCCGTTTTCTTTTGCTGTTCTTATATCAAAATATTCTTTTGGTTTTGCTGCCATTTCAAGTTTTCTCCTTTCTACTTTAGTTTTTTTGTGCCACCCTTAATTTTGCAGAATGCGCACGATTATTAAATTCTAACTCTGCTTGACTAGCTAATACTGGCTTACGATTAACCAAGGTTAAGAGAGGTTTCATCTCATCTGGTACCATAGGTAAGCCACGCGGAATATCAATCGTTGCATATTCCTTGAACAGCGACTTAGTCAGCTTATCTTCCAAGGAATGAAAGGTAATCACTGAAATTCTACCGTCTTTTTTCAGCATATGAATCGCCGTTTCAATAGATTCAGCCGCTGCACCAAGTTCATCATTGACTTCAATACGAATGGCTTGAAATATTCTTTTGGCTGGATGTCCTTTTTTCTTGAGTTCTTTTTGTGGTAGCGCAGACTTGATGATTTCAGCTAATTCTAAAGTTGTATCAATCGTTTTTACACTGCGTGCTTGCTCAATCTTCCTTGCAATTTGCTTGGAAAATTTTTCTTCGCCATACCGACTGAAAATTCGCATCAAATCGTTGAAAGCGTAGGTATTGACAACTTCATGTGCGCTCAACTCTTGCGACTGATCCATGCGCATGTCCAAACGAGCCTCTTTTTTATAAGAAAAACCGCGTTGACTATCATCAAATTGTGGACTAGACACCCCCAAATCATAAAGAATACCATCAAATTCAGTTACATCAAGTTCTGCGAGTGCTTGACGAATATTTCGGAAATTATCTTTAATCAGCGTGACACATCCTTGGTCAAGCTGCATTTTTAATCTTATTTTAGCATTTTCATGAGCATTTTCATCCTGATCAAAGGCATACAAATGCCCCGTCGTGAGCTTGCTCAGCAGATAATCACTGTGACCAGCACCACCAAGTGTGGCATCAACATAGATACCATCAGGCTTAATCTCAAGCATATCAACGGTTTCATGAAGTAGAACAGTATCATGCTTGAAATTTGTCTGATTCGTCATATCATCTCACTTTCTAAACAACTACCATTATACCAAAAAAAACTGGTAATAGCCAGATTTTTAAGGAAATGTAACATTTTGGTAATTTGAAAATGTTATCTGCCTTTTTAACCTCGAATTTGCCCTTGACCATTGATAAGATATTTATAAGAAGTCAAAGCTTCAAGTCCCATTGGACCACGAGCATGGAGTTTTTGTGTGGAAATACCGATTTCAGCGCCGAGTCCGAAAATAAACCCATCTGTAAAGCGTGTTGAGGCATTGACATAAACCGCTGCAGCATCAATCTGCGCCTGAAATTGTTCGGCATGACCAAGATTCTCAGTAATGATAGCCTCCGAATGTTTTGTACTATAACGATTGATATGTTTAATCGCTTGATCAATGGTAGCAACCACCTTGACAGACAACTTATAGTCCAAATATTCAGTCCCAAAATCTTCATCCGTTGCAGGAACACCCGTTATCAATCTCGCTGACATATCATCCAAATAAAACTCGACTGGCTGAACTTGGTTAATCGCCGTTTGCAATTTTGGTAGAAAGTCACTTGCAATTTTTTCATGAACAACAAGACTTTCTGCCGCATTACAAACACTTGGACGTTGCGTTTTAGCATTGATAACGATTTTTATCGCCATCTCTAAATCTGCAAATTCATCAACATAAATGCTGACATTGCCAGTCCCAGTTTCAATAATCGGCACACGAGATGCCGCCTTGACTGTGCGGATAAGGCTCGCACCTCCACGTGGAATCAAAACGTCCAGATATTCTGTGGCTTGCATCATTTGGCGTGCCACTTCGTGGCTTGTATCCGTCACAAGCCCACACGCATTTTCAGGTAAATTTTCAGCTTTTAAAGTCTCTTTGATGACCTGAACAAGCGCTTTGTTAGCATGAATCGCATCCTTGCCACCGCGCAAAATAACGGCATTATTAGTTTTGAAACACAGGGAAAAAGCATCAACTGCAACATTTGGTCGACTCTCAAAAATCATCCCAACAACCCCTAAAGGCACACGCTTTTGCAAGATATTGAGACCGTCAAGATTGGTATAACCACTCATGATTTGTCCGATAGGATCTGGTAAAGTCGCCACTTGCCGAACACCCTCAGCTATATCTAAAAGACGCTCAGATGTCAAGCGCAAGCGATCAAGCATGATGTCGTTGATACCATTTTTCTGTGCATTTATCATATCTTTAGCATTTTCGCTCAAGATAAAATCAGTTTGCCTAACAAGTGCCGTCGCTAATTTCAAAAGAAAATCGTTTTTTTCAAGTGTTGTCAGTTTTGCCAATTCAAAAGCAGCTGCCTTAGCTTTTTTTCCAAGTGTTTCAATCATCTGATTACCTCATTTTTTTGCGAAATTTATAAGCATAATTGCTCAAACCATAAAATAATTTATTAACCGGGAAGTTAAATTCTCCGATAAGCTCTTGAATATCAGGATTGAAATTACTCTTGAATTTCGATAAACCATCAGCTAAATCGCCTTCAACTCCTCCCATATTTGCCCAGTGCGCACCGCTAGCAAAAGCATCATCAAATGCTTTAGGATAAAGTAAATATTGCGGATAAAATTTCTTGAAATCATCATTCATACCTGCATAAAGCATTTCCATAGTATCGCCAAATTTAATTGACAAAATGCCTGCAATAACTGTTGCTTTATCACTCGTTGTGTCATAATCAGCAAATTCTTTCAGATATTTCTCAGTTGATTTTTTCTGATCATTTAAGCGATTAAACCGTTTTTTCTGATTTTCAGGTGTTGCCGCAATATCCTTTTCGAGTTGCACAAATTGCGCTTGAAGTGCCGCATATTTTTCTTTGAGATTAACCTCTGCCAAATGCAAATAAGCATCCTCGCCATAAAGTGTCATCAGTTGCTCAAAATAGTCATGATTGCGGAGCGCAACACCTTTTCGACTCTCAGTCATGCTGACAACATCGCTGAAAGCTTGCACTTTATCAAGTCCCACACGACGACCTGTCACACCACGATTCACAGCATCTTTCATGATACGCTTAGCATGCTTTGGATAAATCAAATCCATCTTTTCATTCAATGGCTCATTGCTCTGAAAACGGGGCTGAATCGTCTCACTCATCGTCAGATTAAACCCAACATGTTGCCCACCAGAAGCCTTGATATTGTTGATAATTTCCAAAGATTCTGGCGTAATCTCAGCAACTTCTTTTTGACCAAATTTTGAAGTCCGATAAATGACTGCTGGATCACTCTTGATGAAAAGCGCCCGATGTTTTTTGGCAAATTTTTTGAGATTATCAAAGAAAAATGTCACTAATTCAACATTTTCATAATCCATAATCGGACCGCGTGGCGTATAAAACATGGTAAAACCAAGTGGTAATTTTTTTATCAAAACAAGAGAAGAGGCAAGTAAATTTCCAGAATTATCCCTAACACCAACAATTTTCGAGTCCCAATTATCTTTTACCTTTGCCCAAGTACTTGATTGTAACAAATGATTGAGCGGATTTTTTCCGACAAATTCATCATGTTCAGCCGCAGGGACTGCTGTTTGAAATTTCATGCTAAGTTTCCTAACGTTTTGTAATTGTTTTTAAAATCTCTGTCACTTTATATAGAATCGGCTTGACAATAAGTTCATAATTTCCAGAAGATTCCCAAATATAGCCTCCGAAATTTTGCTTGAATTTCAATACGCCTTGATCTGACTCATCTTTTGCATTGACACCTAAAAAATGAAAAGTATCAATTTCTTCATAAAAGGCAAATTTTAGCATCTCATCTTGAATTAAAAATTGTGCTGAAAAATCACGAAACTCATCATACATGCCACTGAACATATATGTCATCTCACATGGCATAATAAAAAATTGTGCTGCTGATAAAATAACAGACTTATTGCCATATTTTTCAACAAATTTTTCAAATTCTAACTGTAATTTATCCGCACGCGCCAGTCTTTGATAAAGTGTATCCAAGCTTTTCATCTTATTTTTTACCTGAGCTTTGTCAATGGCAACTTTAATTTCCTCAATTTCAAGTTGATTCGCCTCAAGCGCCTCTTGAAAATTCATTTTAGCAAATATAAACTTGACATCATTGCCATAAGCTTTGTAAACCGACTGATAATAAGTCAAATCTCGCGTTTGAAAATCTCGACGTTCTCCCGCTTCATCAACAACTTTCTTGAAATCATCTAACTCATCAAAAGTCGCTTCAACAATATCAATTCCCAGCTTTCGCGCCTTTTTAACAGTTTGTAAGCCTTTTCTCTTGTAAGACTTTTCAAGCTGAGACAAAAACTCAAAATCAGCCAAGTTTTTACTATAATTGAAATGAAATCCCTTTTCAAAATCAGTTAGCTGACTTTCAGACAAACCTATTTGGGCGTAAAAATCAGTCAAATCTTGATTAAATTTGCCAATTGTTTCCCAATTATCATCATATTTTTCAATCATTTGATTAGAATGGATGACAAGTTTCAAAACACCTCGTTTTTTCAAAAATGATTTAAGACTGCGAATCAAGTATTGATTATCTGCTAGATCTTCCGAAAAATATGGATTGCCATACGCCTCAGCTAGATAACCAAAACGTATTTTGGTAAGCGTGACTAATATCGCAGCTTGGAAGCCACTGTTATCAAGAACAAAGTAAAATACCTTGTGACCAAGCACTTCTTGCAAGTCACCAAATGCCTTGGTTTGCTGAAAATTAATTCTTTCATCAGCAATGCCATATTCAAGATATTCAGCAAATTCCTCACTCACTATTTCATAAGATTCTCTTTTTATTTTCACTTTTTTCAAAATAAGTTCCTCTTTTTTTCCCGTCAATCACATCACGAATTTCACGAATACGCGCACCATTGGTCAACACCATTTGTTTATCAGCATCAAAAATAATTTTTGCCGCCTCTAGCTTACTCGTCATGCCACCCGTACCAAAACGACTTCCCGCACCACCAGCTGTTTTCATAATTGTTTCAGTAATCTCTGTAACATTTTCAATCAACTTGGCATCATCAAAAATGTTAGGATTTTTATCATAAAGCCCCTCAATATCTGATAACATAATCAATAAATCAGCATCCGTCAGCACCGTGACAAGCGCACCAAGTTTATCATTATCGCCAAATTTAGTCCGATGTGCCATTTCCTCAACACTCACCGCATCATTTTCATTAATAATCGGGATAATATCAAGCGAAAGAAGCGCATTAATCGCATTTGTCGCATTTTTACGACTTTCTGGAAAATCAACAACATCACGTGTCAACAATAACTGCGAAACTTTTTGTTGATAACGTGAAAATAGCTGATTGTATAAGCTCATCAACTCAACTTGCCCAACAGCTGCCAAGGCCTGCTGTTGCGCCATATCAGTTGGTCGTTTTACCATTTCAAGAACATTCAACCCGACACCAACAGCACCAGATGTGACAAGAATCATCTCATATCCCTCATGTTGCAGACTTGACAAAGTAAAAGCTAAGTCGTCAATATTTTTCAGATTAAGATGACCATTTGGCAAAATCAAACTAGATGTGCCTATTTTAATCACAATTCTTTTTGCTTTTTTAATTTTTTCACGATTCATTTTCATTTTTCCAATAATTTTTTGGCTTGTGCCATGGCCTCGGGTGTAATATCGTCGCCTGCAAGCATTTTAGCAATCTCTACTGCACGTTCATTTTCGCTCAATTTTCTGACACTTGAGGTTGTCGAGTCAGCAAGCTGTACTTTTTCGATGTAAAATTGCGTATCTGCAACCGCCACAACTTGTGGTAAATGTGAGATACACAAAACTTGTCCGCTTTGTGAAATCTTATAGATTTTATTGGCAATAGCTTGTGCCACACGTCCGGAAACCCCTGTATCAACTTCATCAAAAACGATTGATGTTTTATTTTCTTGACGAGCAA
Organism: Pseudolactococcus hodotermopsidis; assembly: GCF_011170085.1. Classification (GTDB taxonomy): domain Bacteria; phylum Bacillota; class Bacilli; order Lactobacillales; family Streptococcaceae; genus Pseudolactococcus; species Pseudolactococcus hodotermopsidis. The sequence goes on from NZ_BLLI01000004.1 coordinate 19,287, forward strand.
AGCTTGATTTTATTGCCAACATGATACGACTCATTTCGCCACCAGATGCCGTTTTGGCCAGTGGTTTAAAACCTTCGCCCGGATTAGTTTGAATGAAAAATTCGACGTGCTGATTACCATTTCTGGAGAATTTTGCAGGCTCAAAGCTAACTTTGAAATCAGCCTTTTCCATGTAAAGATCGGCAAGTTCGTGCTTGACATCCTTCTCAAGTTTTTCGGCAATGGTTGCCCGAGACTCTGACAAGCGTATACTGCTAGCAATCAAAGCCTTTTCAGCCTTTTTGAAAGCAATTTCCAGATTTTCAGACGAGTTTTCATCGCCAGTGAGCGACTCAAGCTCCTTTTGACAATTTTCCAGATAAACTAAAACATCAGACAATTCAGGACCGTACTTCTTTTTAAGCGTCGTCAATGTCGAAATCCGATCCTCCATCATAGCAAGCTCAGATGGATTAAACGCCAAATCATCAATCTGATTTTCCAAATCAGCTGCTACATCTTCAAGCAAATAATAAGCCTCAGCAATTTTTTCAGAAAGTTTCATGTAAGATTTTTCATCGAAATTGCTAGCCGATTCCAATTCATTCATAGCATTTCTGACCATGGCCAAACTCGAATTTTCATCATCATCTAGTGAATAATATGCCGAATTTAAATGCTCAGCAATATGATTGATATGCGTCAAAACATCACGTCTTTGATAGAATTGTTCATCAGCCTTGACATCAATCTCAGCAGAGGAAATTTCTTCAATTTGGAAACTTAACACATCAATCCGTTGGGCAAATTCAGCTTGATTTTTTTTGAGTGTAACTAATCTTTGCCGCAAATTTTTATAGGTCGTAAACTGCTCAATGTACGCTTGTTTAATTTCCAGAAATGCCTTGTCACCAAACTCGTCCAACATCGTCAAGTGATGTGCAGGACTCATTAATTCTTGGTGGTCATGTTGACCATGAATATCAACCAAAAAACTCCCCAGCGCTTGCAAATTTGACAATGGTGTCATCACACCATTAATCCGACAAGATGAGCGACCATTTGCAAAAATTTCCCGCCGCAAAATCAACTCGCCTGTATTTTCAAAGCCAAGTTCCGCCAATTTATCTGAGATTTCAGGACTATCTTTGTAGAAAAACAAGCCCTCAATTTCAGCCTTATCTGCACCATGACGCACAAAAGACGTCTGAGCCCGCGAGCCCAAAAGCAGATTCATCGCATCAATAATAATCGACTTACCCGCACCAGTTTCCCCAGTCAAAATCGACATGCCTTGGTCAAACTGCATCGAAATCGTATCAATAATAGCAAAATTTTTGATTGAAATTTCTTGTAACATGGCTACTCCTTTAGCGATTGAGCGACAAAGTCGCAAAGAGCTTAGGAAAGTAGCTAGACACAACGTGGCTTAGCGAGTTATCGCTTAGCTGTTGGGCTAGCTACTACCTCTAATCAATTTGTCAAATTTTCATGAATTTTCACAGCATTTTCATCCGAATTTGCAATAAGTAAAACAGTATCATCATCTGAAAGTACCGTAAAAATCAACTGCTCAAAACGCCTTATCAAACGATTTTTGAGAATCATTGCCGATCCAGGTCTAGTTTTTACCGCAAGCTGATTTCCTTGAATCTTGATTGTTTCAATTTCTGAGCTGAGTAGTTCAATATCAGCATTTTGACGGCTCGTTTCAGGCAAGGCATAGCGATAACCACCCATTTTTGCGGGCACTTTTATCAAACGAAGGTCACGCATATCACGTGAAACAGTTGCTTGTGTTACCTCGATTCCCAATGCCAAAAGCGCATTAACCAAGTCATCTTGTGTCTTAATTTCACGCGCAATCAACAAGCTTTCAATTTGTTTAATGCGTTCATTCTTTTTCATCTAATTCTCCATGAGCAGTTGCAACGACTGGTTTTATCAGCTCAACTACCTTATCTATCGGATTATTTTCTTTGATTAAATGGAGCAGAAATTCAATATTGCCATGGCCACCTTTTATCGGAGAACTTGTCAGCCCAAGACTTGAAAAGCCTAGGTCATTTGCCAGTTTCACAACAGTTTCAATAACAGTTTCATGAATTTTGGCATCCTTGATAATTCCATTCTTGCCAATCTGCTCACGTCCCGCCTCAAATTGCGGTTTAATCAGCGCAACAACATGACCACCATTGCACAAAATAGCATGCAAAGCTGGTAAAATCAGCGCCAAACTGATAAAAGAAACATCAATTGAGGCAAAATTAGGCGCACCATGACTGAAATCTGCCATTTTAGCATAACGAAAATTAAATTGCTCCATGACGACAACCCGTTCATCTTGTCTGATTTTCCAAGCCAACTGATTCGTGCCAACATCAACCGCATAAACACGTTTTGCACCATTTTGCAACATAACATCTGTAAAACCACCCGTTGACGAACCGATGTCAATCGCCGTCTGATTGGCAACAGAAATCTCAAAAAAAGCTAATGCCTTGGCTAATTTCAAGCCACCGCGGCTAACATAAGGCATTTTTTCGCCCTTAAGCATCAAGTCAATCGCATCAGAAATTTTCTCGCCTGGCTTGTCAAAGCGCTCGCCATTGTGCGCATTAATGACCAAACCTGCCATAACACCACGTTTTGCCTGTTCTCGTGTCTCAAAAAGTCCTTGATTTAGGGCTAGGACGTCTACTCGTTCTTTAGTCAATTCTTAATCTTTCAATTTGTTTCAATACATTTTCAGATGTAAATGTTGCTTTTTCAGAAATTTTCTGTAAAATATTTTCAGCACTGTCAAGATTTTCAGCCAATTCTGCTTTAGCACCCGCTAAACCTAACAATTTAACATAGGTTGATTTGTCAGCAACTTCATCCTTACCTGGTGTTTTTCCGATTTCGGCAAATGTTGCCGTAACATCTAAAATATCATCACGAATCTGAAAAGCCTGACCAACTGTTTCACCTAAATGGCGAAGTTGTGAGATAACCTCATCAGATTGTTCCGCTATGATGCCAGCTGCAACAAATGGAAAAGTCAACATTTTTCCCGTTTTTAAGGCATGAATTTGTTTGAGTTGCGCAAATGTCAGCGCTTGATTTTCGCCTGCCATATCCAATACTTGCCCTGCTACCATGCCATAACTGCCAGAGGCTAGGGCTAGTTCTTTCACGAGTGAGACCACAATACTTGGTGCTAAAGCAACATTTGCCAAAAGCAAATAAGGGTCAAGTAAGAGCGCATCTCCCGCCAAAATCGCTTGCGCCTCGCCGAAAATCTTGTGATTGGTTGGCTTGCCACGACGAAAATCATCATTATCCATGGCTGGCAAGTCGTCATGAATCAGCGAGCTGGTGTGAATCAACTCAACCGTCGCCGCCACTTTGAGATGTTCTTCTAAAATATCTATGCCAAAACCTTGCAAAGTTTCAAGCAAAAGTATGGGGCGAATTCGCTTACCACCAGCTTTTATCGAATACTGAATACTCTCATTTAAGGGTGCAACAAGAGACTTAGCACCATAAAAATCAGCAAAAATGGCGGTCAATTCTGACACAAAATCTCTACTCTGCATCGAAAACCTGTTCAGTGCCGTCATCTGCCATGACTTTTACCAAAGTATCTTCGGCAGCCTTTAGCGTTTTTTGCAAATCTTTTGACAATTTCATCCCTTTTTGAAATTCAGCAATCGCCTCTTCCAAGGCAACATCGCCATTTTCTAAACGCTTAACAATTTCTTCTAACGCTGTCAAATTTTCTTCAAAACTTACTTTTTTAACCATTTTTCACCTCTACATTTATCTTGCCGTCTGATAATTCTAAATTCAATGTGTCGCCATTTTTGACCTCTTTGACTGATTTAACCACTTTATTTTCCGCCGTTCGTGCAATTGAAAAGCCACGTTTAACGATTTTTTCGGGGTCAATCAAGGTCAGATTTTCGTAAGCTTTTTCAGCTTGTGATTTCTTATTGTCAAAAAAGTTAGCAAAATTACTTTTGAGCAAGGCCGTTTCACGTGTCAAATTGTGCCTTCTAACCGCTACTTTTTCATCTAATCTGAGACTGGTCAGACGACTTGTTAAAATTGCTTGTGCTTGTTGCTTTTCTTGATAATTTTGGCGCAAACGCTGGGTCAATGCTGTTGTCAAACTGTCTAATTTCTGCAAATAACCGTCATATAAACGTTCTGGTTGACGAAAAATAACTGACTCCTGCAATCTGACCAATCGCTCACGTCGATGATTGATGTGACGTTGTGCCGCTGAAGTCAAACGCGTTTCTGTCGTTGTCAGATATTGTAAAATGTCAAGTTTGGTGTTTGCTGTGGCAAGTTCTGCTGCTGCTGTTGGTGTTGCTGCTCGACTGTCTGCCACAAAATCAGCTAAAGTCGTGTCCGTTTCGTGTCCAACTGACGAAATCACAGGAATCCGTGACTCAAAAATGGCACGAACAACGATTTCCTCGTTAAATGCCCAGAGGTCTTCGATAGACCCACCACCACGTCCGATAATCAGCGTGTCAATATCCTCACGTTCATTTACTTCGCGAATGCGACACACAATCTCTTCAGCTGCACCATTTCCTTGAACTTTCGCAGGAAAAAGGAGAATTTCCGTCATCGGAAATCGGCGATTGATGGTCGTTATGATGTCGCGAATAACCGCGCCACTCGGACTTGTCACCACGCCAATCTTACGCGAAAAAGTCGGAATCGCTTGCTTGAAATCGGGATTGAAAAGTCCTTCTGCAGTCAGTTTTTTCTTGAGTTGCTCAAACTGAACGGCGAGCGCACCAATGCCGTCTGGCTCAATTTTTTCGATAATAATCGAGTAAGAACCGCTCGGCTCATAAAGCTGTACGCGCCCAATAAGGTTGACTTTCATGCCTTCTTCAAGCGCAAAATTGAGCTTTGCAAAAATACCACCCCACATGGTCGCTTGAATGACCGATTTCTCGTCCTTAATCGCAAAATACTGGTGCTTAGGCCGACGCCTAAAATTTGAAATTTCACCCGTCAGAAAAACCCGCTCCAGATAGGGATCGCGGTCAAATTTGGTCTTTAAATATTTTGTTAATGTTGACACACTCAAATATTCTGTCATACTCACTATTATATCAAAAAACGGGTAGTTTTTCCCGTTTAGATTATCTTAATTTTTAGTCAAAGTCCGTTTAGCTGCCTCATAAGTCTGCTCCATGAGCATGGTAATCGTCATCGGCCCAACGCCACCAGGTACTGGCGTAATCAGACTTGCAAGTGGTTCAACTTCATCGAACTTGACATCACCTATCAATTTACCGTTTTCATCACGATTCATGCCGACATCGATAACAACTGCTCCCTTTTTCACAAAATCAGCTGTCACAAAATTACCACGACCAATTGCCACGACTAAAATATCGGCTTGTTTAGCCAATTCAGACAGATTTTTCGTCCGCGAATGCGCAATCGTTACCGTCGCATTTTTATCCAGCAACATTTGTGCCATGGGTTTGCCAACAATGTTCGAGCGCCCAATAACAAGAGCAGTTTTGCCCTCAAGGTCAACGCCATACTCATCAAGCATGACCATAATTCCCGCAGGCGTTGAGGGAATCATGACAGGATTGCCCGACCACAGACGCCCCATGTTGGTCGGGTGAAAACCGTCCACATCCTTATCTGGATCAATGGCGAGCAGCACCTTTTCTTCAGAAATGTGATTGGGCAAGGGCAACTGCACCAAAATACCATGCCATTTGCCATCAGCATTTAACTCAGCAATCAAAGCCAATAAGTCTGTCTCTGTCGTTTCTTCAGCCAACCGAATCACTTCCGAATTAAAGCCAGCAGCTGTCGCACGACGTTCTTTATTGCGCACATAGACTTGACTGGCAGGATTTTCACCCACCAAAATCACGATAAGACCAGGTGTCACACCAAAGTTTTTTAGGTCATCAACTTTTACTTTCAACGCAATCGCCATCTTATCAGCGAGCGCTTTGCCATCAATTAAGGTCATTTTCTTCTCCAAATTTTTTTATATAAATACCATTTTAACAAAAAAACAGCAAAATTTCTGCTGTTTTTTCTGTTATTTTATCTAATTTAGATAATTCCTTGTGATAACATTTCTTCTTTAATATTGCTCCCAGCCGTCTGACACTCAATTTCCCGAACTGAGCGTGGCAGAAATTTCCTGATGTCGTCTTCATTGTAACCAACTTGCAAACGTTTATCATCAATAATCAGTGGACGTCTTAGTAAAGTCCGATTTTTTTCGATAATTTCAAGCAAGGCGCTAATTGACAACTCATCAAAGTCAATGTTGAGCTTGGCGTATGCCTTACTGCGCCGTGAAATGATTTCCTCCGTTCCCTCTTCTGTCAAAGACAGAATCCGAAGCATTTCCTCATTGGTCAACTGATCCGTAATCAGATTCACTTCCTCGTATTCGAGGTCATGTTCCCGCAACCATTCTTTTGCTTTTTTACAAGACGAACACGATGCCACTGTGTAGATTTTTATCATAGTCTTATCCCCCATGGATTTCTGAACGTGAGACAAACTTTTCCCTTTTGTGTCTCACTGGCTGTAACAGTAATTCTATTACCTTATAAAATATATTATATCACGGATGTTCATACTTGTAAATATGGTAATCGGCATTTTATTTTGTTATTTTATTATTTTTCTATTACAGATATATAACAAAAAAGATTAAAATTAAATAGACAAACTCTTCGTAATTGCAAGACTGACAAACGCCAGTTTTATCACGTAATCACGATTTTTCAATTGTTCTAATTTGCTCACATAAAATAACTGAATCAGCACCAATTGTTGTCAGTGCAAAGGTATTTCCCGCATCATTTTGGATAATCAAGACTGGTCTGACACCCCTTGTTCACTGCCAATAACAGGCGATAAATCAGCAAAGAAAACATCTCCACGTAAAATATCTCTAGTCATTTATATACTTCCGCTTGATTCTATCGCTTAACAAACAGACAACTTCATAATTAATTGTCCCACGATGCGCTGCAATGTCATCTACTGTTATTTTTTCATCACCATTTTGACCAATTAATGTTATTTTTTTACCAATCGGATACCTCTCATCTAGTTCAATTGTCATCTGGTCCATTGAAATACGCCCAACAATCAAGCATTTTTTACCATTGACAAGCACATAAAATCCAGTCATGTCACGTGTCCAGCCGTCTGCATAACCAATCGGAACCGTCCCAATAATCGTTTCTTTTGGCGCAACAAAATCTGCCCCATAACCAACTGTTTGACCTTTTTGAATCACTTTCACGTGCGTTAATTCTGATTTTAACTCAAGCACTGGCGTTATATTATAAGTCATCTCAAGCGTGTGACCACTCGGATTTAAGCCATACATCGCCTCGCCTAAACGCTCAATATCCTGAATTGACTCTTTGTGCCAAATACCAGCCGCAGAATTGCTCGAATGCACGTACTTCGGCCGACGTAGCAAATCAGCCACAATGTTATCAAACATCATTTTTTGTTGGTCAAACTTTTCTTTGGCAAGCTCATCAGCCGTCGCAAAATGTGTGAAAATACCGTCAAAATCAATACCAAGTTTATCTGCCAAGTCAATAATCGCATTAGCTTCATCAACACTTGTCACACCAATTCTACCCATTCCCGAATCAACCTTGATATGAAATTTCAGATGTTGCATCGCAATAGTCTCGTCAAGATTTGCCACAACAAGTTTGAACCAAGCCAATGACGGCACTGTCAAAGTCACACGCAAATTTATCGCAATCTTGACATCCTCGGGCATAATGCCACTCAACACCAAAATCGGTTTAACAATGCCATGACTGCGTAGCTCAATCGCCTCATCAAGGTTAGAGACACAAAAACCTTCGACCAAATCGTTTACACACTGCGCAACACGAATCGCACCATGACCATAACCATTTGCCTTAACAACCGCCCAAATCTCAGTTTTTTTATTGATATATGCTTTAAAATTTTCGATGTTTGACCGAATCGCAGCCAGATTAATAATCGCCTGTGTTGGTCGATGTGTACTCGGTTTCATACGTTATCTTGACTTTCTAATATTACAAATGCCACAGCCTCCAAATTGCTATGGCTGATTGACAGATGGGCAGCTCCCCTATCTGAAAAGGGATGTCTCGTAAATTTCGGCGCACCTAGCTTGTCAGGGACAATTTCCAAATCTTGAAAAGATAGTTTGCCACCAATTCCAGTACCGTAAGCCTTGGCATATGCCTCTTTAGCCGCCCAACGGCCACCTAAAAATTCAATTCTTCGATGTGGCGACAGACTTTCAAAGTTGAGCAACTCCGTTTTAGTCAAGACACGCGTCGCAAATTTGGGATTTCTTTCCAAAGCCCGCGCAATTCGCGATAATTCAATATTATCAACACCATTTCCATAAATCATAATTTCATTATACCAAAAAATCCCCGATGACGGGGATTTGCAAAGGACTACTCACTTTCAATTTCTCTGATGAGATGTTTAATACCAATATCTAAGCTAGTTAAAGTGACCTCAGGAAATTCTTTTGCGCAACGTGTATTATCCAAAACAGAAAAATTCACAAAAGTTGACGGTGCTGGTTTGTAGTCAATTTTAGCCTTTTTCCCCGTCGCTTTCTCGATTTCGGCAACAATTTCATTAACTGAATGCCCACTTCCTGATCCTAGATTATAAATACTATGCTGCAACTCTTTCTTTAAGGACTTGGCAATCACTTGCGCAACATCCTTAACATAGATATAATCTCGAACCATTTCGCCGTCGCCAAGTACCGTGATTGGTTCATCATTGAGAATTTTGTCCATAAAAATGGGAATAACCCCCTGTTTACGAACCTTAGGCTGGCGCTCGCCGTAAGGATTAGCGATCCGAAACACTGTGTATGGCTGTACAAACTTTTTGTCAAAATAATGCAGATAGTTCTCAATCGTCAGCTTGCCAATGCCATACGGCGATACAGGCCAAGTATGCTCAAGCTCCGAAATCGGATGATTGACATCCTGATCACCATAAACTGTCCCGCCGGATGAAGAATAGATAATTTTTTTAATCTTGCCGTTCGCCACAATTTTTTGAAATAACTCAACACTGCCACGGATATTGGTATCAATATCAATCAAGGGATCAGATTCAGCAGTTGCTGGATTCGTCGTTGTCACAAGATGAATAACATAGTCAACACCCCCAATCGCCTCCTCAACATCAGCTTGATTCAAAAAATTGCCCGAAACCATCTCAATGTCCACGCTAGGATTGAACCGTGCATTCTTAAAGTCAGAAAACATATCCATCGCCCGCACCGAAAAACCTTCAGCAATCAGCGCATCCGTCACATGACTACCAAGGAAACCATTCGCTCCTAAAAGTAAAACTTTTTCTTTTTGCATACTCATTCATTCTTTCTATTTAATTTACTCCTTACAAATTCGCCCCAACATTGTCAAGAAGTTCAGCAATTCCCGCAGGTTTCGTCCCACCAGCCATGGCCATATCAGGTTTACCACCCCCACGACCGTCAATAAACGGCGCAAGCGCTTTGACCAGATTACCAGCCTTGATGTCGCTTGACTTACTTGCCACCAAGAGAGTCGCTTTCTCACCAATTTGCGCAACCAGCACTAAAATCTCTGAACTCTCTTTCATTTTCCAAACATCCGCCAAATGACGCAATGCCCCCGCATCACTTGCTGCCACTTTAGCAGCGATATAGCTTGTACCGTTTGCAGTTTGAACATTTTGGAAAAGCTCATCAGATTGCGCTGATGCCATTTTCGCTGATAAACTGTCGACTTCTTTTTGAGCTGATTTCAGCTCAGCTTGCAAGTTTTCGATTTTGGCAACGATTTGCGCAGGCTGTGGCGATTTAACCAAAATTTGCACATCTTTCAAAATCGTTTCTTGTGCTTTAAATGCCTCAAAGGCTTGTCTGCCAGTCAGCGCCAAAATCCGACGTGTGCCAGAGCCAATTCCCTCCTCTTTGACAATCTTGAACAGACCGATTTCACTTGTATTTGCCACATGCGTCCCACCACAAAGCTCGACTGAATAGTCGCCAATGGTAACCACACGCACAACTTTACCGTATTTTTCGCCAAAGAGCGCCATAGCACCCATTTCCTTGGCAGTTGCAACATCCGTTTCAACGGTCAAAACGTCAAGTGCATGCCAAATTTCTTCATTAACTTGACGTTCGATTTCAGCCAATTCATCAGCCGTTACCGCCGCAAAATGCGTAAAGTCAAAACGCAAAAAGTCAACGTCATTAAGTGAACCAGCCTGTGTGGCGTGATTCCCCAAAACATTGTGCAACGCGGCATGGAGCAAATGTGTTGCCGTGTGATTTTTGACAATCCCATTGCGACGTTTCCGATCAATAGCAAGCGTGTAAGTTTCACCCTCAAACAGCTCTGTCAAGATGTCAACCGTATGTAACGGCTGACCATTCGGCGCTTTCTGTACATCTGTGACGTTTGCGACAATTTCGCCCGCCGCATCTTTGATGACACCGTGGTCAGCAACTTGACCGCCCATTTCAGCATAAAACGGTGTTGTAGCAAAGACGACTTGCGCTAGATTTTTTGCCGTTTTGACACGCTTGTCCTCTTGAATAATAGCTGTCAAAGTTGTTACCAACGTGTTTTCTGTATAAGAGAAAACAGACTTGTCTTGTAACGCCGTCAAGACCTCTGATTGTTTGTTCATCGAACCACCTTTGACAACGGCTGCGCGCGCACGTTCCTGTTGCGCCTTCATCGCCACATCAAAACCATTTTGGTCAATGGTAAAACCTGCATCCTCAGCCAGCTCTTTCGTCAATTCAAGCGGGAAACCGTAAGTATCATAAAGTTTGAAACTATCGTTACCTGAAATCTCCGTCTTATTTTCAGTTTTCAGCTTAGCAACAACTTCGTCAAACAGTTTACTTCCCGCATCAATCGTACGCGCAAAAGTTTCTTCCTCACGTTTGACAATTTTCTCAATAAAGTCACGTTTTTCAAGCACTTCTGGATAGTAAGACTGCATGATTTCGCCAACAATCTTGACCAACTTGTAAAGGAAAGTATCGTTAATCCCAAGTTTTCGACCGTGCATAACGGCACGACGAAGTAAACGGCGCAAAACATAGCCACGCCCTTCATTTCCAGGCAAGGCACCGTCGCCAATAGCAAAAGCCAACGAGCGAATATGGTCGGCAATGACTTTGAAACTCATGTTATCGCCATAAGGATCGTAAGTTTTGCCAGAAAGTTGCTCAATCTGACGGATAATTGGCATGAACAGATCCGTCTCAAAATTGGTATGCGCCCCTTGAATGACCGCAACCATGCGCTCAAGCCCCATACCTGTATCAATATTTTTATGCGGCAATTCCTTGTATTGACTACGCGGCACACTTGGATCAGCGTTAAATTGACTCAAAACAATATTCCAGATTTCAATATAACGGTCGTTTTCAATATCTTCAGCCAAAAGTTTAATCCCAATATTTTCGGGGTCAAATGATTCGCCACGGTCAAAGAAAATTTCCGTATCTGGTCCACTTGGTCCAGCACCAATTTCCCAAAAATTATCTTCAATTGGAATCAAATGATCCGCTGATACGCCGACTTCAAGCCAACGATTATAGGAATCTTTATCATCAGGGTAGTAAGTCATGTAGAGCTTATCCGCTGGAAAATCAAACCAATCAGGACTTGTCAAAAGCTCAAAGCCCCATTCAATTGCCTCCGCACGAAAATAATCGCCAATTGAGAAATTACCCAGCATTTCAAACATGGTATGATGACGCGCTGTTTTCCCAACATTTTCAATATCATTTGTCCGAATGGCTTTTTGCGCATTGGTCATCCGAGGATTTTCGGGAATGACTGACCCATCAAAATATTTTTTGAGCGTCGCAACACCCGAGTTAATCCAAAGCAAAGTCGGATCATTGACTGGCACCAAGCTCACTGATGGCTCGATTGTATGACCTTTGGACTTGAAAAAGTCTAGGAACATTTGGCGTACTTCTTGGGATGTCATTTTTTTCATTTTATTTTTCCTTTAATTATTAAGTATATGTTATTGTTTTAACAAAATCAATTGCAACAGCAAAGTTATTATCGTAAACTTCAAGGTTATAAGTCGAACTAAGTTGCCCCATTCTTGCGAAAGCTCAAAATCCGTATCTCAAAAATCACCTTGAACAGCAAGTCCGAGATTATTAATCTTGAGTTTCGCCTTGAAAAAGCTAAATAGCTTTATTTGCCAAAGTCACCTCGCAACTTGAAAGAGTTACTTTAAATCTCCAAAATCTGACTGCCGTCAGGCTTCGTCATCATAAAAGGCTTGGAACTTTCCCATAAAATGCCGTTGATGATTGCCGAGTTTATCAGTTATTTCAAATTTGCCACCGCTTGACCAAGGATTCCGTTCAAATTTGATACTTCTTCATGACAAGTATCTTTGTGAAGTTTTTATCAAATATAAAAGACAACAATACACCGTAAGCAAGGGGCGCAAAACCGCGGTACCACCCTTATTCACGATGAATCATCGTCTCAGTATCCTCAACCAATCATTTGGTTAAGGTATAGCATTTGATAAGGTAGTTAGCTCTACACGTTATAGTCGTTTAACTATAAAAATTAACACTTTTGGTTAGAGCCACCACTTCGCCGTTGACTAATCTATCTCAAAAGTTACGTTCGCTTTTTATAATTAAGCAAGTATATAATTTGCACACATCAAAAACCGATAACTCTCACCACCGCTATCTCTCTGGTTGTTTTGATTATTTAGAGGTTTCAGTCGAAGCTGTCACTGCTGCTTCATAATCTGAGAAAATCGCTGAAAACTCTTCTGGTTTCACTTTAACATTGTATTTTGTCAAATATTTGGCAAAGATACTATTCACAAAAGTTATATCAGACATTTTTTCTGACGTAATAACTTCTTTAAGCTCTTTTTTATACTTTTTCCAGTCAGTTCCTTTGTCAGAACTTTTAATCATTTTAACAACATAATAAGAAGTTGTGCCATATGTTGGGTCAGCAACAGGAATCGGTTCGGCTGAAATTTCGCCTTCTTTGAGCTTCCAAGCAGCCTCTTTTACCTCAATTGGTACTTGCGTATCAGCAGAAGTGAACTTCGTTTCAGCTTCTTTTTCTTTAGCCGTCTTATCAAAAGCTGCACCATCTTTTTTACCATCAGCGATTGTTGTCTTAGCTTCTTCTTCATTTTGCGTTGAGATGATATAAGCCTCAACTTCTGGATGATAAGTTTCAAAAGCTTTTTTATAATCGTCATCTGTAATTTTGATGTCTTTTTTGATTGCCATTTGTTGCAAAAGTCCAGCGCGAATAGACGCTTTAAAGCTCTTTTCAGTCAAGTTGGCCTGCGCCAAAGCAGCTACAAAATTTTCCCCGATAGATTCTTTTTGTTTGTCAAAATCTTTCTGAACATCAGCTTTCGTCAATTTTTTACCAAATTCTTTTTCAAAAATTTTGTTCAATGTCATATTTTGCAAAATCGTTTCTGCACCAGTTGTTGGTTGAATTTTTTCCTGTTCATAAAGGTCAAGAACAGTAATCGTGTCCCCCTTCATCGTCACAATATCAGTATTTGTACTATCTTTAGAACACGCCACCAACATCATCGCCGAAAGAGCTGTCACAACAACAAGCCCCATTTTTTTCAATTTCATTTTTTACTACCTTTCATAATCATTCTTGATCATTATACCACAAATTCTATTTAATAACTTAAATTAAGCTAAATTAATGCTTGCTATATTCTTACGAATCATCAAAATGCCGTCACCAAGCGGGAGCAAAGTCGCTGTTAAATCTGGATTTGTTAAAGTTGCCTCAAACAATTTTCGCAAACCACGATAAATCGCACGTTGACCACGTTTAATCTCAGATTCATCCAAAGTCACATCGCCACCTTGAAAAACATCGTCAATGACAACAATACCGCCGATTGACAAACGTTTTAAAATTTCTGGCAAAAAAACGATATATTTTGATTTCGCTGAGTCCATAAAAGCAAAATCATAGGTATCACTCAGACTCGTCAAAACATCAACCGCATCGCCTTCAAGCAGTTTTATCTGCCTACGCACATCATATTTGGCAAAATTTTCACGCGCCAAATCAGCCATTTCAGAATTTCGCTCAATGGTTGTAATCTTAGCACTTGGCGAGGCTTGCGCCATTAAAAGTGCAGAAAAACCAATCGCTGTCCCAATTTCTAGGATGTTTTTAGGCTGCAAACTCTGCAATAAAAATTGAAAATAAACAACCGTTTCATGCGGAATAACTGGCACGTTTTCAGCATGTGCAAAATTTTCAATCTCAGCTAAAAAACCATGCAACTGTTTTTGCTCAGTTCTCATAAAGTCAACAATTTCAGGCTTAACAACAGGTCTACGCATATTAGGATTAGCATGCTTCGTGTAAGATTTGACTGTTTTTGCCTTCTTCAGATGAATCCAATAACGCGCTAAACGTTTTGTTTTGCCATTTTCATCAAATTCGATAATATTTTCAAGCAAACCACCAACTTTTTCAATCGTCTTACGACTAGGAAGATTGTCCTCAAGCGCTGTAATTAGCACGTCAAAAATACCACGCTGACGGTATTTTTCAAATGCAAACTGTAAAAGTTCGGTCATAATACCTTGTTTTCGATAAGACAAAGCTGTCCGATAGCTGATATGACCAATTTGGCTCAAATTACCTTGTTCAAGCTGCCAACAACAAGTGATACTTGCAGCAATATCGCCCTCATCCGTGATATGATAATAAACCGTCATCGTCGAATGCTCAGGGCTGTTCGGCGATGTTTCGTATTTTTTAGAGTCATCAAGATAAGCGACAAAATCTGTGTGTTCTGTTATTTGCACAAAAATGTTATTTTCAGTCAATAATTCTTGTTGAAATCGCATGAAAGCGACTTCGTCTTGTCTTTTTAAAGTTCTAATTTCTGTCATTTATTTGTGCGCACCTTTTTTGACAAGCGTTTCAAGCTCAGTCAAACGTTCCTCAAAAACAGCAAAAGCCTCCTCAAGATAGGTGTCACACAACATATCAACACCAGCACGTTTAATCACATCTAGCGGATAATCTGATTTTCCCGCACGCAAATAATTGAGATAATTTTCCTTGTCACTAGCTTTTCCGTGGACAATTTTATTTGCCAAAGCACTTGCCGCAGCAAAACCAGTCGCATATTGAAAAACATAATAATTATAATAAAAATGTGGAATCCGCGCCCATTCATATTGAATTTCAGGATTGTCAACCGCTTTCAAACCATAATATTTTTCGTTGAGACGCGCATATAGGTTATTAAGATAGTCGCTCGTTAAAACAGTCCCATTTTGATCGGCTTGATGAATGGCATGCTCAAATTCAGCAAACTGAGTTTGACGAAAAACAGTGCCTTTGAAACCGTCAAGATAATGATTGAGTACAGCAAAACGTGTTTTATCATCCGTTATGTCTGCAAGTAAAGTCTCAGTCAAGATATTTTCATTAGTCGTTGACGCAATTTCGGCGAGAAAAATGCTATAATCACCATAAACATAAGGCTGTGTTTCACGTGTAAAAGTTGAGTGCATGCTATGCCCCATTTCATGCACCAAGGTAAATAAATTGTCCAACGTATCATGCCAATTTAAAAGGATAAAAGCATTGCTATCATAAGAACCACCCGAATAAGCACCTGAACGCTTACCTTTATTTTCTTCAACATCAATCCAACGTTCATTGAAAGCACGTGCGACATTTTTACTATACTCGCTACCAAAAATCGCTAGTGTTTCCTGTGTTTTGATAATGGCTTCTGGGTAGGTAAAATTGTAATCTAAGTCAGACAAAGGTGCATAAATATCTGACATCTTAAGGTCAGTGATACCAAGGACTTCCGCCCGAAGTTTCAGATAACGTTGCAACAAAGGCAAATGTTTATTGACCGCCGAAACTAACGTATCGTAAACCGTCTCTGGCACATGATTAGCAGCAAGTGCTAGCTCACGCGCTGAGCGATATTTGCGCGTTTTAGCAGTAAAATTGTGCGCCTTAACATTGGTTTGGAGCGTTTTCGCATAGGTATGTTGATATTGCTTGTAGACACTGTAAAGCGCCTGATAAGCACCCTTTCGCACCTCACGATTAGGAGATTCTAACAAAGAAATGAAATTACCATGCGTTAATTGCACGGTTTCGCCCTTGTCATTTTTGACTGTTGGGAAAATGATGTCAGCATTGTCAAGAATTTCAAAAGTTTCAGCACCCGCACCAAAAATCTCACTGGCACCTGCAAGCAAGGCTTCTTCAACATTTGACAAAACATGTGCTTTATTTGCCAATAGTTTTTCAAAAAAATGAGTATATTTTTCAAGCATAGGTTCACTTGCGACAAATTCTGCCAATTTTTCACTTGACAAGGTCATAAATTCTGGCTCATAAAAAGCGAAAACTTCACTGAATTTGGCATAAAGCGATGTCACTTTGGCCTGATATTCCTGATAAAGACTAACAGTTGTATCTTGGTCATTTTTCATTGCCGCATAAACATAGAGCCCTTCAACCGCCCGCTCTAGTGCAAGCTCAGACTCCGTCACGCGCAACAATTCCGCACCTGATTGCGTCAAACGCCCCACCAAATCTCGCGCACCATCCAGCTTATCGTTTATCGTCGCAAGTTCTGCCTCAAAGTCCGCATCCGTTGCGAAAACTGTTGACAAATCCCATTTATATTTTTCATCAATTTCATCACGTTTTTTTACCATTTTTTGCTCCTTTTTCACTTTCTATTTTAGCATAAAAAGCAGGCGGATACACCATTTTATTATTTTTATAATTTAGAAAATGGTGGTAGTAACTTGTAAGGTCAGCTGTTATTTGACAAAAATCATCACTTGATAACGCTTCAAATTGACAAGTCAACATCTTCAAACCAACGGGTGCTATCGTGATTGGGAAATTCGCGATAGTCAAGAGATTCCGACCATTTCGATAATATTTTTCTTGAATTTTCAACCATTTGGGATTCTGATAATAAAGTTGGCGTGCGATAAATTTTGGTATATTCTGCTGAATTTTAATCGCCAATTTTGCAGAAGTTTTATCAAATGGCGTTCTTAGAATTTGCAGTAAATTTTCAGAACCAAAATCAAATTCTCGTGTCAAATACTGCAATTTTCCAGTCAACTCTTCATGAATTAGATATTTCAGACGAATTTTCTCATATTTTAAGTCCAATTCCCAATAATAAAAGCCAGCATTTTGCGAAAAATAAAGTAAATTTTTCTTGAGTGTCGAAAGCGACTCGCCTAGCCACAAGTCCTTTCCCATAAGCCATAAAACAGTATAGCCATGCACTCGATAATTGTCAGTTCGCTCGCGCAAACGTTGCGTTGTCAAATGACTGCACTGGATTTCAATGGCAATTTGATTATTGATTAGCAAATCTGGCGTTTGTTGCAAGTCAGGCAAAAACTGCTCAACAACAACTCTTTCGGTCTGTTTGAACCACTGGTACAAACGCTTTTTCAGGGTTAAATGTTGAAAACTTTCATTTTCAGAAAAATGCTGACAAACTTGCAAAGAAATATGTGCAAAATGTGGCATTTTGACAGCACCATTTTTTAAACGAACCTGACTTTTGCAAGCAGGACAACGCAAATACTGTTTTGACAATTCAGCCAAATCACTTTTCTTGATCTCTAGCAAATTCACAATTTCGTTCGTTTCGCCAAGTGCCACTAGCATAAGATAACCTCTCACTATCTTATACGTAAAAAAAAACGATTTGCTCGCATGATTTTAAATATTTTTAGAAGAATAATTAGCCACAAATTCCCGTGTCGTCCTACCGTCAGCATAAAATTTGAGATTTTCAGCTTTTATTTCCATATCAATAAAACGCTGAAAAGTTGACGGCGAGCTGAAATACAAAGCCTTGACTTGCGCATCAAATAACTGAATTTTAAGCGTTTCTCTCGCATTTTCAGGCAAATGATTTTCGTAAACACTGGCAGATATGAGGTTGGGTAAGTGTTTTTCGATATAATTATCTGCTAAGTTGGACTTGGGATAAAAAATCGCCCCCACTGGCTTGGCGTTAGAAAATGACTGCACAAAATCAACTTTAGTGGCAACAGATGAGATAAAATCAACTTTGCGATTTAACTTTTCTGTCACTGCTGCAGCCGTTTCCTTGCCAATCACAGCGATTTTCTTATCTGCTAAAAAAAACGACGACAAAAACTCAAGAGGCGACTGGCTCGTTAATAAAACCCACTCACATTCCGGTTCGTCAAAGGAAATAGGAAGAATTTCAATCAAAGGAACTGAAATCAGCTCAAAGCCACGTTTGGCAAAATTTTCCGCCTTGCGTTTGAAATGCCGTGGTAAACCTGTATAAATCATTTTTTCCATAACAATTTTTCCGCTGCTTTTCTACCTAAATTTTGAGGGGTTTCACTCATCAAGATGACTTTTTTCCCCGAAATTTCGCGATTTTCTGCTAAAAAAGCTGTTAATTGCCAAGTTTCGCCAATTTTTTCCGCATAGGCACCAAGTGGTAACTCGCAATTGCCATTTAAAACTTCGAGAAATTCGCGTTCTATGGCAACTGCTTGTGCAGAGACATTATCTGTGATTTTCTCTAATATAGTCAACATTTCAATATCATCTTTTCGGCATTCAACTGCTAAAGCTCCTTGTCCGACAGCTGGCACACATTCAGAAATGCTGAAACGCTGAAAAGTCAAGTCTTTTAAGTAAGCCATGCGCGCAAGTCCTGCCTCGGCTAAGATAATCGCATCAAATTCGCCATTTTGGAGCTTAGCTAATCGCGTTTCTATTTTGCCACGACTATCTGTGATTTTTAAATCTGCTCTCAGCGCCAAAAGTTGCAAATCTCGCCGTGAACTTGACGTGCCAATCACAGCATTCGGCGGTAAATCAGCTAAAGACTTAACAGCTGAATCTCTAAAAATCAGCACATCATTTACCACAGCCCTTGGCGCAATTGCTCCAATCGTCAAACCCGACAGAAGTTTGAAAGGCATATCTTTAGCCGAATGCACCGCCAGATCAATCTCGCCCGTCAAAAGTCCCGCCTCAATATCCTTAACAAAGACACCTTTTCCGCCAATTTCTTTCAAAGAAATATCTAATAATTTATCGCCCAAGGTTTTGGTTGAAATGATTTCATAGTCAAAAAGCCCGATTTTTTCTCGGAGCAAGTCAATGATAATCTGTGTTTGGCGCATGGCAAGCGGACTTTCCCGCGTACCGATTCTAATTTTTTTCATGTAAAAATGTGACTAACTTTTCTTTTATTTTTTTAATTTCAGATGGGTTGAGACCACCAGAACTCAGAGTTATTTTAATATTTTTATAATCAATTTCTGCCATCGAAAAAAAGGTTGACTTATCGTGATTGGTCGTGTCATTGAGCAATTGATAAGGCTGAATTTCTTTGACAATTTTTTGGTTGGTTAGTTGATCAGACGTACAGATAAAAATCATATCATATCCTGTGGTATCGCCTATTTGAAAGGGTCTGCGCAATATTTTGTTAGCTGAGACAAGACTTGCTATCGTCTGAGAAATGTCAGGTGCAATCACGGTAATGTCCGCATTTTCTTGTGATAGCCGTAAAATCTTGCGCGTTGCGACTTTTCCGCCACCAATAACAAGGATTTTTGTGTCACGTAAGTCGTATAAAATCGGTATCATACTGTTTCCTTTCGCGGATAATGTCGGCAAGTGCAGTTATCATGCGAGAATCAAAATTGAGCGGTGTCGTAAAAGCAATCGTCGGGTCAATCGCCCAAACGCTCTTATGAATGCGTTTTTTAACCAAATCGCCGTCATACAAAAAGAAAGGAATAACGGTTTGACTAATGTTATTTTCTAAATTTTCGCTAATTGCTTTATCATAATTGCCTTTACCTAGATAATCTACTGCCCGAACAATTTTACTCGTTTTTTCTGAGAGATTTCGGGCAATAGTCTCTAACATAACTGAAGATTCTGCAAAATGTCGCGTACCGTGTGCCAATAATATCACCTCATCTGAGGTAATTTGCGCCACTTTATCACTGAGAATCTCAAAAATCGGCTGTTCGTCGCCAAAATTTTTGAGTAATGTGACTTGAACATGCGGATATTTTTCTGCAATAAAGGCTAGTTCGTTTGGTATATCAACCAAGGTGTGAATGGCTGGAAAAAGTAAAACTGGCACGACAAGAATTTCGCTAGTCCCCTTTTCTATCAAGCGTTCAGCGACAATTTCAATCGTATCAGTTTGGCGCTCCAAATAAGCAATTTCTTGCAAATTTATAATTGTTGCTGTTTCTTGACCAACTTTTATAAGAAGATCAGCTAATTGCGCATTTTTTTCAGGAATTTGACTGCCGTGAACGACGTAGAGGATTGATTTCATTGGCTTTTCTTTCATATAAGTAGTTGGCTAAAATGGCAAAAATAAGGGGTCCGATGATGAGAAACAGCGTTGCTATCACACCATTAGAGACGATTGTTGTGTAAATTTCAAAACCAATTGCAAGTAAAACGGTCATGACAACTGAACTTGCTAACACCCTTGCTACTGCTGAATGTTTGACTAATTTCAGATAATCTGAGGTAAATTTTTCCTTGAAAAATGGATAGGCTGTCGCAACTAGCAAATAGGGCAAACTTCTTGCGAGATTTGTCATCAAGGTCAACTGATTATAGAGCGTGGTCACAAGAGGTGTACCGACTGAAACCAGCAAGACAAAAGCCCCTATAATCATAGCTTGCGCACGAACTGCTTTAAAATGGATACCGTTTTCATTCGTTTTCAGCAACTTATCTGGAAAAATCTGCCTGTTACCCGCATGGAGCAAAACCTTCAACGGCGCATAACCAATCGTAGCAAGGAGCGCGAGGTAGGCGGTAAACATGACAAGGGCGGTGTAGCGGACGTAGAGTTCCGAAATCAGCGGACTGTTTGGCGCAATGTTACGTGCAAGCTGAGACATTAGCGCATACATGAGATTACCGAGATGTGTCTGCGTGTTGGTCGTGACAGTCGTCCCCATACTCCAGCTGACAATAGCCAAAAAGTAGAAAATCAAGACGATACCGCCACCTGCTAAGAGCGCTTTGGAGAATTTATTGTGCTGATTACCGACTTTCTCGACAAGACTTGACACGGTGTCAAGCCCACCAAAAGCGGTTATCGCAAAAATCAAAAAAGGCAACTGTGAGATAAAACCTGTCAGATTTGTCGTTTCAAAAAAAGTTTTAGAGGTTGCTGCTTTTTTCAGATTCGGCAGAATCATGTCTGGGTGACTAAGTGACAAAATAAGATTTGTCCCAACTGTCAATATCAGGAGACCAATCATCAAAATACTTGATACATACATGAGCTTTGCGATTTTCAAAAAACCGCGATTGATAATGGTCGTTAGCATTACAATGCCAAATATCGTCAATATCGTCAGCACCATTTTAGCAGAAACCCCAAAAATCGTAGTCATTTGCGATATATCTTTTCCAAAAATAAGCAAACCAAAAGGAATCCAAAGTTTGAGAAAAAGTGACGTCATCCAAACAAAATAGCTAGCATACCAGATAAAAGTCGTGATAAAAGCGATTTTCGCCGATAAATTATCCGCCAACCAATCATAAAGCGAGCTTTGAGATTTGGGATAGGCACTGGTAAACTCGGAATTGATAATCGCAAAAGGCAGAAAATAGAAAACGGCTGCTACTGCTAACCAAATCAGCGATTTTAGTCCCATTGTAAAAAAAGCTGTGGTTGAGCTAGAAAATGAGAAAACCGTTGTCGCAATAACAAGAACAAGCCGTTTGAAAGTAAAAATTTCCTTCTTCATCAGATTAACGCATCCAAATCTGCTTGGCTTGTACCGTCACGAAAAACGATTTCATCAAAATTCTGTGTTAGTCTTACTTTGTCAAGATTAGCAAAGCGATTTTGGCGCTTTTCTCCAACAAGGGTCAGCCAAATATCTGCACCTTGTGACGTAAATTTTATTATTTCTTCAAATTTTGGTAGTTGCCGCCTGACAAGCAAAATTCGCTTGCCAAATTTTGGTAATTGTTGAAACCATGAATTGTCAGAGCCAAATTTAACAGCATGACCAATAACTATCAGTGCTGGATTTTTTGGTGCTTTTTGAACAAGATTAGCTGATAAGTCTCCCAAATTTGAGAGAATTGTTCGCTGACTTGGTAATGTGCCATTTTCAATCACAGCAATCGGCATGGTTTCAGGAACAGCTTGACTTGATAGAGCTTGTAAAATAGCTGGTAAATTCCCAACAGCCATATACAAAACAAGTGTTGTCGCTGTCAATGTAGCGACCAAATCTAAATCAGCAAAATCTGCCAAAGTTTCATGCGGGGTCATGATCAAAACACGCTCCGCAATACCACGCTGCGTAATCGCAATATCCGCATAACTACTCACACTACTTGCAGCAGTCACAGCTGGTACGACTTCATAGGGAATATTCTCAGCTCGCAAACGCGCCATTTCTTCGCCAACGCGACCAAAAATAGCGGGGTCGCCACCTTTCAAACGAACAACTGATTTATTATTTTTGGCAAAATTCACAAGTAAGTCTTCGATTTCAGATTGGCTTTTAGCATGCGCATTAGGAGCTTTACCAACGTAGACCAATTGGGCTTCCTCCTTGGTTAGATACAATAAAATTTGATTAACTAAGCGATCATAAACAACTACATCAGCTGATTTTAACAAGCGCAAACCTTTTAACGTCAAAAGTTCAGGGTCACCAGTTCCTGCACCGACGAGATAAACTTTATTGGTCATGTCGCGCTAGACTCTCACTCAATTTATCTTGAAATGGTACTAGACCAATTCGCTCAAAAAGGTCATAAAAAGTTTCATTTTCGTGTTTTTGTTCTGCGTAGACTGACACCAAATCCTTAACCACTGGCAATAAGATTGACTTAGGTACTTTGCCTTTGATGTCCTCATTAAAGTGTCCGTCATTTAATAACGTTCCACCAATAGCAATTGTAAACGCCTCAATCGGCTGACGATTTTTATCACGCGCAGCAACACCTTGAATGCCAATATCAGCAATATTGCGATGGGCACAAGCATTCATACAGCCTGTCAAAATTACACGAACAGGACGTTCAAACTGGAAGTTATCGTCCAGATAAGTCAAAAGTTGACGTGAAATATCTTTGGTTGATGTCAAGGCAAGATTGCAATATTCGTTACCTGTGCAAGTCATGCCGTAATCTTGAAAACGCGACGTTTCAAGCGAGAACCTCTCGAAAATCGGTTGCGCAACAACTTCCGCCAAATCAGTATCTTTGATAAATGGTATCAGCAGATTTTGCGAGTGATCAAAACGAATTTCATCACGACCATACTGCTCAGCGATTTTGGCAAATTCTGCCAGATCCTTGGCAGCAATCCGACCTGTTGGCACACTAACACCAATATAAGAATAGCCTGATTGACGTTGGGGGTGAACACCTAAAACTAAACCATTTGACCAAGAAGTCGTTATATTTTCGCCTGCCGATGCAAGTGGTCCAGTGAGTTTAAGTAACTCATCTGTAAATTTTGCAACGCCCCAATCTTCCAGTAAAAATTTAATTCGAGCCTTGGCACGATTGCGACGATAACCATGGTCACGATAAATGCGCACAACTGCCTCAGCTACCTTAACCACTTGAGAGGGCTTAACAAACAAGTCCAAATATTGCGCTAAATAAGGCTTAGCGCCCAAACCACCGCCAACTTTTACGGCAAAACCTTTATAGACTTGACCGTTAATTTTCTTAGTCGCAGGCAAAAATGCCAAATCATTAATTTCAGCATTGGCAGAGTTCATCGTAGATGCCGAAACAGAAATCTTAAATTTGCGTGGCAGATTAGAATAATCTGTGTTTCCTTGAAAAAAAGTATGTACTTTCATGAGTGTCGGTGTCGCATCAAAACATTCAAACTTATCAATGCCCGCAAGCGGATTACCAATAACATTTCGATTAATATCGCCTTCAGCACCACGTGTTGTCAAGCCAACAGCCTCGATTTCAGAAAAAGTATCAAGTAGTTCAGAAAATTTAATGTTATGATATTGAACAGATTGACGCGTTGTGATGTCAAGAAAACCACCGCCACGCCTTAAAGCAAGATTAGCAAGCAATTTAGCCTGAGCAACAGTTATCATTCCCGCTGGAATTTTGACACGTAACATAAACTTGCCATCAGTTTGCGGCTTTTGCACCGTTAAACCCGCATATTTGAAGTACATATAGTAATATTTTGAGATGTTCTCCCAAGGTGTGTTGATTATTTTAGAAAAATCGTCAAAAACTGCCAATCCGTCTTTTTCAAGTTTGGCAATTTCGTTTTTATTTAATTTTTCAGTCGCCCAAGTGGCTACATATGTCATATTTTCCTCCTTTATTTGGACTTCAAGCTAATTTTCAAGGTATCTGACTTAAAGCTACTATCAGTTTTATTGTAACATCAGATGAATAAAAGCGACTTTTGATTTTTTTATCAGGCATTAAAAAAAGTTAATGTAAATTGAACTTTACATTAACTTTTAAATTCTTATCTTGCGACAAGACTAGCTATAACGAACACTCACATTTGCTTGTGGGTCATCAAAACTTACAAATGCGTTATCAACCGTTGTTTCAACATTATAGCCGTCAACAGCTATTTCAAAGCTGATAGCACCTGTCATGCTGTCAATCACGACTTGTGCATTGTCTGAGCTATAAGTTGTTGCACTTGCACCATCAAAATACGCCATTTCAGCATCAGCTGCAAGCTGTTTACCCGTTAATAAATCAAGCGAATATTCCCGTGAAAGTCGAGCGCTTAAGAGCATTTCTTGAGAGCTTTCAGCTCCTTGCTTAAGCAAATCAACCGTGAATTGCACTTCTTTCGTTTCAAACGCACGTTTTGTACCATGAACGAAACGAACAGAATAAATCGTATCAGCTTGGCATTCTGCTGGATTGCTTGGTACATCAGTTGATTTGATAACATAACCTCTAGTACGATAACTTGCCAAAACAACCTCGTATTCTCGGGCTGTCAGAACCGTCATCGTCAACATACGATTAGGAAAGTCACAGATAAGCGTGAACGAAATCGGATGATAGTTTACCGTCAACACGATATTTTCAGGCTTAGTTGGCTGTTCAAGTAAGGCATCTACCACGACTTCCGAACTTTCCGTTGCATAGCCTACCACAAGTGGAGAGGCTATCGGTTGCAAAACAGTAACAGGTTGATAACTTATCACGCCTGTTACGAGGTCAGTATCAATTTTCCAATAAATAACCTGAACAGTCGGTGCCAAATGTTGCGCTTTTGGCAAGCCAACGTAAACAACCATTAGTTTGGTCTCATAGTCAACTTGTGTATGTTTATGCTTAAGATGAATAGTCAGCACCTGATCAACCGTCTCATCTGCCTCATAACGCGTTGCTTGACGACTGTAATCAGTCACATCAACATATTGAGCAGGATAAGGTTTGTGGATAATCGTTTCATCCGTTTTTCCTGTCACTGGATAGCTATCCAAAATTTCACCGTCATTATCATCATCAACGACTGTAACCGTTACCTGTTGCGCATTTGCCGTATAAGCAACTGTCAATACCAAATCTTCAGGTTGAGTTATTGTATCAAGTAACTCAGGTGCTGTTACCTCAGCAAAACGTGTCGTATAACCAACAACAGATGGATTGGGGACAGAAATTGGCTGTTGCATTGGCTGATAAGTCGTGATACCAGTCACTTCATCCAAATTCGTTTTCCAAGAAATAGTCTGAACATTTAGCGGCAACTTTTTATCTTCCGACAAACCGTCGTAGCTAATGGTAAACTTAGTTTCATAAGTATCCCGCATATGTTGATGAATCAAATGAATCGTCGCCTTCTGATCAGCGCTATCATTGGCATCAAAATGGCTTGGTAAGTGACGATAATCAGTCACATCAAGATACATGGCTGGACAATCTTTAGGATAGACAATCTGTTCATCCGTCTTACCAGTTAACGTATAAGTCTCAACTACTTCGCCATCTTTTTCATCATCAACAAGTATCACGACAACTTTTTGTTTATTTGCCGTATACGTCACTTTCGCCGTCAAATCGCCAGGTTCAGTCGTTCTTGCAGTCAATGTCGGCGCAGAGAGTTCTGCGAACTTAGTCCCATAACCTAAAACAAGTGGATTTGGTACAGAAATTGGTTGTGTGAGTGGCGTATAAGTCGTTACATCAGTCACGTCATCATAGTCTATCTCCCAAGCAATTGATTGATTATTTGGTTCTAATTTTCGATCTTTTGGCAAGCCAACATAAACGACCATGACCTTACTTTCATAAGATTCTTTGTGATGCTTATGGGTCAGATGAATCGTCACATTCTGAGCATTATTAGCAGCAGTCTCCTGAAAATGTGTCGGCAAACTGCTGTAATCCGTCACGTCACAATAACTATCAGACCATTCTTTGCGATAATCAATCAGTTCATCTGTTTTACCAGTTAAAGTATAACTGTCAAGTATCTCCTCGTTATTTTCATCATCAACAATTGTAACCGTCAGCGTCTGCTCAGTTGCCGTATAGCTGACAAATGTTTCAACAGATTCAGGTGTCGTCAGACTCTCCAGTGGCATAGTCACAAGAACAGTCGCTTTATCAGCTGTATAACCTGAGATAACAGGACTCGCCACAGGAGTTATTTCTGTCACAAGT
Organism: Pseudolactococcus hodotermopsidis; assembly: GCF_011170085.1. Taxonomy (GTDB): domain Bacteria; phylum Bacillota; class Bacilli; order Lactobacillales; family Streptococcaceae; genus Pseudolactococcus; species Pseudolactococcus hodotermopsidis. The sequence continues at coordinate 46,088 of NZ_BLLI01000004.1, forward strand.
TGATACATCAATTCGCCCGTTACGTCATCCTTATCAGTTTTCCAAGCAATCGTTTGAACAACTGGCTCAGGCTGATTAGCTTCAGGCAGACCAGTATAAATCACTCGGTTACTTGTTTCAAAAGTGCCATAATCATGGCGATGCGCCAAATGAATCGTAACTGCTTGCGCAGCACCATCAGTCGCTTCAAAGTAGCTAGGCAAATTGCTCTCGTCTGTTACCTCAACATAAATAGATGCCCAATTCTTACGATAATTAATAACATCATCCGTTTTACCAACCAAGGTATAACTATCAAGGACTTGGCCATCGGTATCATCATCAACAACCGTGACAAGCACTTGTTGCTCGGTTGCCGTATAGGTCACTTGCGCTGACATATCTTTTGGTTCAGTCGTCCGCTCCGTTAATTTGACAGGCGCAATTTCTGCTTTTGCTGTCATATAACCTGATACAATAGGATGAACCACAGTATTAATAGTCGTAAGCGGCGTATAAATTGTAAGACCTGTTACATCATCAGTATCTGTTGACCAAGAAACCTTTTGAATCACTGGTTCAATTTTTTTCTCATCAGGTAAGCCAACATAAATAACCGCTACATTTGTTTCAAAAGTACCAGATGTATGGCGATGTGCCAAATGAATCTGCTCAGTTTGCTCAGCTGTCGTCTCTCCATCAAAAATCCAAGTAAACTGCTCCCCTTCGCCATTATAAACATAATGCGATAGTAAGGCATCAGCTTCATCAGCCAAAACAAAAGTATGTTCAGAACCCGACAAACCAGCTCGTTTTGTCGTGCCAATCACTCGACCATTATCATCATCATCCACATAAGCCAAGGTAATCTTTTGCAAAGTTGGCTCATAAACAATTGTCACATTACCAAAAAGATTAGTAAAATTCGCTTCGCCACTTGCAACGATTGTCTCAGTTACCTCGCCATTAATCGGCAAGTCAAAACTAATCTCTCCTGTTGCAACATCAATCACAACTTGACGATTGTCTGAGTGATAAGTTTCAGCACTCGCATTTGCGACCTTGGCAATATTAGCAGTGGTTACCGCTCGATTCGTTACCAAATCAAGGGAATAGTCATGCGAAATCTCTGCCGTCAAATCTATCTGTTTATCTATCTCAAATCCTGTCGCCATTAACGTAACCGAAAAATCAGCAGTTTTCGTTTCAACAACACGTTTACTATTGTGAACAAAACGAACCAAACCACGTATCTCGTTTAAATTAATATCCTTGAGATTTAAGCTATCAACTGGCTTACCGTCAAGCAATGGCAGATAACCATCCGTCAGGTATTGCGCTAATTCGACTTTAAATTCAGCAGCTGTCAATTTGCTCTTAGCAAGCGTTCGACCAATCGTTTCATCAATGAAAGTGAAATAGAAACTCAAAGCAGTATAGGTAACCGTTGCAAAGACATCTTCAGGTTTAGTTGTTGATTGACCAAATCTCGGTGCAACAATTCTCGGCTTGTCAGCTTTAAAGAAATCAATAGGAGGACTTGGCACTGGATTAACCACTGTAATAGGCTTATAGTTAATAATGCCCGTCACTTCGTCCTTATCAGTTTCCCAACTAATCGTTTGCACATTTGAGTCGAGCTGTTTATCATCTGGTAAACCAACATAAGCAACTTGCGCAACTGTTTCAAGCGTACCAAATGTATGCCTATGCGCCAAATGAATTGTAATCGCCTGACCACGCGTAGTCGTTGCCTCATAATAATTGACAAAGCTATCATAATTCGTCACATCTTCATAGCTAGGTAACCATTTCTTTTGGTACTCCAACGGCTCATCCGTTTTACCAATCGTAACATAACGCCCAATCACTTCGCCACGTTCATCATCGTCAACAATCGTCACAGTCACTTTTTGCATATCAGCAGTATAAGCAACAGTTGAGAGCAAATCTTCAGGTTTTGTCGTTGTTTTGACTAATTTGATTGTGTCAATTTTTGTTTTTTCAGGTGTATAACCTGGAATAACTGGACTTGATACAGAATTGATAGACGAGCTTGGCGTATAAAGTGTGACACCAGTCACTTCGTCTTCATCACTTTCCCAAGAAATCGTTTGAACAATTGGTTCAAGCATTCTAGCTTTTGGCAAGCCAGTATAAGAGACGGTTGCACTTGTTTTAAGTGTATCTCGTGTATGTTTATGCGCCAAATGAAGCGTTACGATTTGCTCGACTGTATCATCATAGCGATTTGAAACTTGCTGATAATCCGTCACATCCTCATAACTCTCAGACCAATTTTTATGATAGTCAATCGGTTCATCGGTCTGACCAATCAACACATAACTATCAACAAGTTCACCGTCATTGTCAATATCTAAAACATTGACAGTCACTTGTTGCTCATTTGCCGTATAAGCAACTAACATCTCAATCGTTTCAGGTTGATCTGTCGTTTCAGCCACTTCGATCATCACTTCTTCATACTCGGCTGTATAGCCTGAAACAATCGGACTCGGCACAATCGGCAGTGAATCAACTGGTTTGTAAGTTGTAAATGCCGATACTTCATCCGTATCAGTTGTCCAAGAAATCGGCTGAACAGTCGGCTGACGTTTCTTATCTTCTGGTAAACCAGTATAGACAATTCTTGCCATTGACTCATACGTTCCTTGCGTATGCTTGTGCGCCAAATGAATCGTTACCATTTGACCGCCACTTGCAGCAAAGCGATTTGAAAGAAGCGTATAATCTGTTACATCCACATATTTATCAGACCAATTTACTTGGTATTCAAAACTATCATCAGTTCTACCTTCGACAATGTAGCTGTCAACAATTTCACCCTTATTATCATCATCAACGACAGTTACAGTCACATCTTGCACATCTGCTGTATAAGTAACAGTCACCAATAATTCTTCTGGTTTAACAGTTCTCTCAGCCAGTTCAGCCAAGAAAATTTCTGATTTTTCAGGCGTGTAACCGACAACAACAGGACTAGGTACAGTTTTAACAGGCGTGACAGGTGTATAAGTCGTCATACTAGTCACTTTGTCCTTGTCAGTTGCCCAAGAAATTGTCTGAATATTTGACATTAATTGCTTATCATCAGGCAAACCTGCATAAACAACAGTCGCTTTGGTTTCAAGTGAGCCTTGCGTATGGTCATGCACCAAATGAAGCGTTATAATTTGCTCATTTTCATCTGCTTGATAACAATTTGGAATGTTATCATAATTAGTCACATCAACATAGCTAGTTGACCAATTTTTATGGAGCTTAAAGACTTCATCAGTTTTACCAATAAGGACATAACTATCAATAAGTTCGCCATTTGCCTCATCATCAACAACACTAACTTTGACTTCTTGATGATTCGCCTCATAAGTCACCGTAGCAGTGACATTTTCAGGCTCAGTTGTTGTCTCAGTCAAGGCAAGCGTAAATGCTAATTGACTAGCTGTATAGCCAGCAATAACTGGACTTTGTACAATAACATCTGTCATCACAGGCTTATATGCGATAACTCTCGTTACCTCATCTGTGTCCGTTTGCCAAACAAGCGTTTGACTATGTACTGCCACTTCCTTATCCTCAGGTAACCCAACATAATTAACAGTTAGCAAAGTTTCAAAGGTAGCCGCCGTATGCTTATGTGTCAAATGAATCGTGACAACTTGATTAACACCATCTTTATCATCATAGAAATTAGAAAAACTGTTGTAATCCGTCGCATCAACATAGCCAGGCAAACATTTTTTGTGATAATCAAAAGGTTCGTCAGTTTTTCCAGTCATCAAGTAACTATCAATCGTTTGATTTTGCTCATCATCAATGATAGTTACCATTACTTTTTGCTCATTTGCCGTGTAAACGACAGTCGCCGTCCTATCTTCAGGTCGGGTCGTCGTTTCTTTTAAGTTAATCGCCGAAACTTCTGTTTTTTCAGGCGAATAACCCGAAACACTCGGACTTGATACAGCATTGACAACTGACTTAGGATAATAGGTCGTTATGCCTGTTACCTCATCTTTATCCGTTATCCACGTAAGTGTTTGATTATTTTTTTCAAGCTGACGCGCCTCAGGCAAGCCTAAATAAATCACACTTGCATTTGTTTCAAGTTTAGCTTGCGTGTGCTTATGTGTCAGATGCAACCTGACAAGTTGATCTGCTGCATCATTATCATCATAATGCGTTGGCAAAAGCTGATAATCAGTCACATCTTCATAAGTTGTCGCCCAATTTTTCTGATAAGTGAAACTTCTACCGGTTTTACCTGTCAATACATAAGTTTCGAGAATCTCGCCATCATTATCATCATCAACAACTGTCACTTGCACCTTTTGCTCATTTGCCACGTAAGTCACAGTTTCTGATGAATCTTCAGGTTGGGTTGTCATCTCACTTAAATCAACTGGCAAAATTTCAGCTTTTTCAGCTATATAACCTGAAATAACAGGAGTTGGCACAGCATTTATAGCCGTAACTGGCGCATAAGTCGTGAGTTTAGTCACTTCATCAGTATCAGTTTTCCATGAAATCGTCTGAGTTGTCGGCGCAAGTTCTTTAGCTTGCGGCAAACCAAAATAGGTTACAGTTGACCTGGTTTCATGTGTCCCTAAACTATGCTTATGTGTCAAATGAATCGTTACCGTCTGTTCATTTTCGCTATCAGCTTCATAACGATTTGAGATAGCGCTATAATCCGTCACATCTTGATAACCATCAGCCCAATTTTCTTGATACTCAAAAGTTTCATCAGTCTTACCTTCAACAACATAGCTGTCAACGAGTTCGCCGTTTTTGTCATCATCAATGACCCTAACAGTTACTTTTTGAACATCTGCCGTATAGGCGACAAGTTTCTCAATATCTTCAGGTTTAGTCATCGTTTCAGCCAATATTGCTGGAAAAACATCTGCACTTTCAGCAGTGTAACCTAAGACAAGAGGACTTGTTACAAGATTGATACTTGTAAGCGGTGTATAAGTCGTCACATCACTAGCCAAATCGGTATCTGTTGCCCATGAAACTGTCTGAACACTTGACTCTAGTTGCTTATCTTCTGGCAAACCAGTATAGGTTACCGTTACACTCGTTTCATATGTTCCTGGTTTATGTTTATGCCACAAATGAATCGCGATGACTTGCTTATTTTCCTCATCTGGCTCAAATTTATTTGGCACTTGACTATAATCAGTCGCATCGAGATAGTTATCTTCCGACCAATTTGGATGAATCACAATCGGTTCATCTGTTTTACCAGTCACAACGTAAGTAACAATAGTTTCATTCAGATCATCATCAATGACAGTGATTTTTATGCCTTGCATATCAGGCGTGTAAGTTACCGTTGTCGTGAGATCTGTTGGTTCAGTGGTTGTCTCAAATAACGCCGCCGAAACTTCCTTCTTATCAGCAGTATAACCTGCAACAACTTGACTGACAATGAGATCAGCAGACGTTAGAGGTTTATAACTCATAACTCCTGTAATCTCATCCTTGTCAACTTCCCAAGAAATCGTCTGCGTTTTTGGTTCAATCTTTTTATCATCAGGCAAACCAGCGTATTCAATAACTGACAAGGTTTCAAGCCTACCTTTTACATGATTATGCGCCAAATGAATCGTTATCGTTTGATCAATACCGTCATTATCATCATAAGTAGTCGCAAAATTGTTATAATCTGTGACATCAAGATAGCCAGCTTGCCAATTTTTTTGATAGGCAAACGTCTCACCAGTTTTACCCGTAAGTGTATAGCTGTCAACAACTTCAGCGTGTTTGTCATCATCAACGACAGTTACCATCACTCTTTGCTCATTGGCAAGATAAGCTACCGTCGTTGTCAAGTTTTCAGGTTTCGTCTCCGTTTCAGTCAACTCAATTGCGGCAACGCCAGCTATTTCAGCAGTATAACCTGCGATAGTAGGGTTTGGTACACGATTCGCAGACATCGTCGGTTTATAGAGCGTAACACCTGTCACTTCATCTCTATCAATGTTCCAAACAATCGTTTGAATCGTTGGTGCTGGTAGTTTAGCTTTTGGCAAACCTGCATACTTCACCACTGCCTGTGTTTCATATGTGCCTACTGTATGCGTATGCGTCAAATGAATCGTTACAAACTGTGTGATTTCTTCATCCCTAGGGGCTTGATGTACCTTAGGAAGCGTACTATAATCCGTCACATCAAGATATTCAGGTGGCCAATTCGTCTGAAACTCAAAAACTTCATCTGTTCTACCAATAACTTCATACCTGTCAACAATGTCATTGTCATTGTCATCATCAACAACATTTACGATAACTTTCTGCTCGTTAGCCGTATAAGTTACTCCTGTTTCAATATCATCTGGTTTTATCGAAGTTTCATCCAAATCAAGCACCGCAAGTTCTGCTGTATCAGCCGTATAACCTAAAACAATTGGACTTGGCACCGCAACAAGTGTCGTCAGCGGTCGGTAGCGCACATCGCCTGTCACATCATCAGTATCAACTTCCCAAGAAATCGCCTGAATATTTGAGGTAGGTTGTCTATCCTCAGGTACACCCAAATAAGACACTATCGCTTTGCTTTCAAACGTGTCTTTTGTATGATGATGTATCAGATGAATCGTTACTGTTTGCGCATTATCATCAGCTATATAGTAGTTCGAGATATTGCTATAATCTGTCACATCTTGATAAGCAGTTGACCATTTCTGTTGATAAGCAAACGATTCGCCTGTTTTACCAGTGACAACATAGCTATCAATAATTTTACCGTTCTTATCATCATCAACAACCGTTACCGTTACTTCTTTGGTATTTGCCGTATAGGCAACCGTCATCACTATATCTTCAGGCTTGGTTGTCGTTTCTTGCAAGTCATCAAGTAAAACTTCTGACTTCTCAGCCGTATAACCTGCAACAGGTGGACTTGGAATCCCTTCAATGCGTTTTTCAATTTTTTTGCTGAGAAAAGTGTAGTTGACATGACCAACTTTAGCTGAGCTTGGCGCATCACTAACATTTGAAATAGGCTTATAAGTCGTGATATGCGTGACTTCATCCGTATCCGACTCCCAAGAAATCGTCTGAATCATAGCCGCAGGTGTCAGCTCAAGTGGCAAACCAGTATAGCTAAGAGTCAAAGTCGTTTCATGCGTGCCTTGCGTATGCTTGTGTCTCAAATGAATCTCAACAATCTGTTCTTTATCTGCCTCCTCATAAAAAATCGCAAGACTACTATAATCTGTCACATCAAGATAATCAGCCGGACAAGTCCCCTGATACTCAAAAGGTTCGCCAATTTTTCCAGTGATAAAAAGGCTATCAATAATTTCATCATCTTTATCCTTATCAATAATATTGACAAGAATTTTTTTCTCAGTTGCAATATAAGCAACAGTTGCCGTCACATCTTCGGGTTGGACCGTTGTTTCAAGAAGTTCAGCAGGTAAAATTTCTGACTTTTCAGCCCTATACCCCAAAACTTCTGGGCTTGGCACGCTCGTTACAGGCGTAAGTGGCGTATAAGTCGTAAGCCCCAACACTTGGTCTGTATCAGTTGCCCAAGCAATCGTCTGACTTACTGCTGCTAGCTGAAGTTCTTCGGGTAAATTCGCATAGACCACCGTAACTTGTGTTTCATGCGTTCCTTGCGTGTGTTGATGCTTCAGATGAAGCGTGATAGTTCGGTCATCATCTGCCTCATAACGAGTCGAAATACCACTATAATCTGTCACATCAAGATAATCAGCTGACCAATTTTTCTGAAACTCGAAACTAGCATCAGTTTTTCCTATAATGTGGTAGCTATCAACAACTTCCCCATTAGCATCATCATCAACGACAGTTATCGTCACTTCCTGATCATTTGCCGCATAAGTAATCGTCATCTCAATAGATTCAGGTTGCGCTGTCGTTTCACGCAATTCAAGCGTCAAACTTTCCACATTTTCAACCGTATAACCAGAAATCTCAGGACTTGCTAAAGTCGTAACAGGTGCAGACGGTATATAGGTCATGACACCTGTCACTTCATCTGTATCAGTTGTCCACGAAATTGTCTGAACAGTCGGCTCAAGTTGCCTAGTCTCAGGCAGACCACGATAAAACATCGCAACACTTGTTGCAAAAGCACCTTGACTATGCCGATGCGCCAAATGGACAGTCACCGTTTCGTCAGCCGTATCATTGTCATCAAAAGCTCGATCAAAATAATCGCCCTCGCCATGATAACGATACTTTTTCAATTTTTCATCGCTTTCAAAATCAAGTTGAATGACAGAACCAACCGCCCCTTCTCGAACAACAGTCCCTATTTCTTCGGTAGTCTCATCATCAACATAACATAGCGTGATTTTCCGAAATGGTGGGACATAATTAACAGTCAAATTAGCTTGCAAATGATCAAAATCAGCCACATCGCCATCAACTGTTATGCCTAACATCTCGCCCTCAACAGGTATATCAAAACTAATAACACCCGTTGCACTATCAATTATAATTTGTGATTGATTTGAGCTATAAATTTCAGCACTTGCACCGTCATATTTTGCCAAATCAGCACTTGGGACTTCATCTCCAGTTACCAAATCAAACGAATAATCACGCGAAATCTCAGCAGTCAAAATAAGCTCTTGCGGTGCAATAAGATTATCTTTGGCAAGCAAATTAGCCGTGAAATTGGCAAGACGCATCTCAACCGCACGTTTCGTACTATGACTTAAGAAAACCGAATATTCCGCATCAGGCAAACGCTCACTTGGGACATTATTTTCCTTGATAATATAACCTTTAGCTTGATAACGTTCCAATTCTTTTTCAAACGCATCAGCTGTTACCGCTAATGTTTTCAGTACTTGCCCGATACTTTCATCATGGAAAGTAACTGTAAACGTCATCGGACGATACGTGACCGTCACGACTAAATCTTCAGGTCGCGTCGTGACCTCATCAGCTTCAGCTGCTACAACCGTCTCAACATCAACCGTATAACCAACGATACTCGGACTTACAATCGTCTTTGGCACAGTCACTGGTTGATAAGTCGTAATACCAGTTGCCTCATCAAGATTTGCTTTCCAGTTAATCGTCCGAATAGCAGGCGCAGGCTTTAGCAAGTCAGGCAAGCCAATGTAGTTGACCAACAAAGTCGTCGCAAAAGTATCCTGAACATACTTATGTTTAAGTTGAATCGTAATCGTTTGCGCAACATCCTCCAAATGATTAAATGACTTCGGTAATTCCTCCTTACCTGAAATATAATCATAACCAGCAATATCAACAAATTCATAAGCAATCGTTTGATTGAACTTACCATCAATTTCATCTCTCAGGATAATCTTATCATCATCAGTCACATCAACATAGTTGATAATTATTTTTTGTGGTTGCGCTTCAAAATAATATTCTTTTTTCTCAGCAATATCTGTTGTCCCACAAGAAATCAGCTCATCCGCAGAAATAGTCGCTGCAATTTTAGTCAATTCATCAGCGAAATAATCAAAAATAGTCCCCAAATCAAGCGTATGACTAAGAACCGTCTCGCCAGCCGTTGTCAAATTATAGCCAGAAAATTCTGGCAAGGCAACATTTTCATCATTTGCCACAACCACTTGTTTGCGATCAAGCACCCAAGAAATCTCAGAAGTATTTTCAACCTCACGCTTACCTTGAATCGTGATCTCAAAAGTCTGCTGCAATTCATCTTCAAGTTCATTATCAAGAAAATACAAATTGGCGCGTTGATAAGTCAATTGCGCCGTAAGCGTTTCAACCACCAAGTTATAGGTTACCGTTAATGTTATATTTTCGGGCTGAACAGTTGTCTCAACTACCGCAACATCAACATTTTCCTGATCCACAGCATAATCTTCAATAACAGGACTTGACACCTCAAGCATCTCAGTCAAAGGCTTATAGGTAACAACCTCAGTCACTTCATCCTTATCACATTCCCAAGAAATCGTCTGAACATTATCCTCTAGTTTCAGTGCTTCTGGCAGACCATCATAGTGAATCGTAACAATCGTTTCAAGTGCCTCAACCTGATGTTTAACCCTTACTTTTATCGTCGCAACTTGCTCAAGTTCATCATCTGCAGCAAACGTCAAGATAGCCTCTGGCGTTTGCAAACTACTGCTAACAAACTCGTAACCTTTTAAAGTTTCGCCAAAAATCGTTGGAAAAATGGTATTATACTCGGCAATATCCCTAATTTGACCATCAGAGACAGCATATTCATTTGTCACATCATCAATAACTTGCGTATGCAAAATCTTATTGCTATCTTCTTCAGATACAAAATCAATCGTCATTTTTTGTGACTTTGGATCATAATCAAAAGGACCAACAGTTGTCTCATCACGTTCTTCAACTGCTTCATTTGAAATATCTAAATAGTCTTCATCTAACGGCACAACCTTTAATTTGTCGCTAAAAAAATCATAGACTGTTCCCAAATCAACATGAGTCGAAAAAGGAATATCAGACGTCTCTCTAAGTGAATAGCCTGAAATAATGGGCAGATCTGTTTTATGATTTGACGACAAAATCTGCTCACGATCAACAAGCCACTCAATATGAGTTGGGTCACTCTCATTTCTACTGCCGACAATTATCGTCTCAAAAACATGCGAAAAAATACCCAACTCCGCATTGTCAACGTGTTCACCGCCGCGGTGGATGAAATAAGTATTATCACGGTAAAAAGTGAGGATGGCATTGATGTCATAAACTCTTGAATCTTCAACATAAGTCACAAAATCAATCTTATCAATCGGCGTTTCCGAATTGCCAGTTTGATAATCTAAGGTCATATCAATCGGCGCAACACTTAATTTATCGGGTCTAAAGCCCACAACGATTGGCGTTTTGACTACTTCAGAAAAACTTGAGCCAATGTGTGGCGTAAAGCGACTTTCTTTTGTTACCTCATCTCTATCCTTGTTCCAAATAATTGTTTGAATATTTGGCTCAATAGCTAGATTATCAGGCAAGCCTAAATAGACGACCGTTGCAGTCGTCATATACATGCTTACCCTGTGTCTATGAGTCAGATGAATCGTTTTTGTCGTCTCTTTACCAAACTCCCACTTAAATATTTGCTTTTTACCAGCAACATAATTTTTCAGTTGTTTATCTTCCCCAAAGATAATCGTCTGACTTGAACCACGTAAACCTCTTCTAACTTTTTCAGTAATAACGCTACCCTCATTGTCGTCATCAACAAAAGTCAGCGTGATTTCTAATTCATCATCTTTATTTTTAGTTGTCATCATCTAAGAAACCTTTGAATACTGCAATTATTTTTTATTCTAAACAAGATATATATACTCCTATATTATAATAACATTTTCAAGACCAAAATTCTAGTGCCTAAGAAAAATTGTTTATTTTTCCCAAATAACATTACGTTTCATATATACATAACACCACTAGATATTAGTTTTCACCAACGCCATCGGCACGCATGACAAAGACATTACTCATCAAATAGCGCTAAATCATATCACATTTTTTAGGTATTGGCGTATTAAAAAATGCCAAACTAGGCATTTTAAGTCAACTTAAACGCTTATCATCAAAATAAGCCTGAAATATTTCCCGCCTTATCCACATCCATGTTAAGCGCTGCTGGACGTTTTGGTAAGCCTGGCATGGTCATAATATCGCCAGTCATGGCAACGATAAAGCCAGCACCAAGCTTTGGCACAAGTTCACGAATCGTGATGTCAAAGCCTTCTGGCGCACCAAGCAAGGTCTGGTCATCAGAAAAACTGTATTGCGTTTTCGCCATGCAAATCGGCAGATTCGACCAACCATTGCGCTCAAATTCAGCAATTTGCGTCTTGGCTTTTTTGGCAAATGTAACTGAGCTACCCCCATAAATTTTTGTGACAATCGTTTCAATCTTCTCTGGGATTGCTGCTGCCAAATCATAAAGATAGTGAAACTCATTTTCTTGTTCAGTTGCTTTGACAATTTTTTCTGCCAAATCTAAACCACCTGCTCCCCCTTTTGCCCAAACTTGTGTTAATGAAAAGGCAACGTTTTTGGCTGTCAACAGATCAGACAAGACAGCAATCTCATCAGCTGTATCCGTGATAAATTCGTTAATCGCCACAACAACTGGTAAACCAAATGATTGGATATTATCAATATGTCTGTCAAGATTGGCAAAGCCTGAGCGTAGCGCTGCTACGTCTTTGGTAGCAAGCGCCGTTTTTGCAACACCACCATGCATTTTCAACGCCCGAACAGTCGCAACGATGACGACAGCATCAGGATTTTTCGGCAACTCACGCGTTTTGATGTCAAGGAATTTCTCGCCGCCGAGATCCGCACCAAAACCAGCCTCAGTTACTGTAAAATCAGCCGCTTTGAGCGCTGTGGTCGTCGCTAACACGCTGTTACACCCATGGGCGATATTGGCAAACGGGCCACCGTGAACAAAGGCAGGCGTGCCCTCAATCGTCTGTACGAGATTGGGCTTGAGCGCGTCTTTCAAAAGAACGGTAATCGCCCCCTCAATCTCAAGGTCGCCAACCGTGACGGGTTTCCTGTCATAAGTATAAGCCACGACAATTTTGGCAAGGCGCTCTTTAAGGTTTTCGATAGATGTCGCCAAACAGAAAACCGCCATAATTTCACTGGCAACTGTAATATCAAAACCGTCCTCACGCGGTACACCATTGATTGGCGAGCCAAGCCCCGCAATGATATGACGGAGTTCGCGGTCATTCAAATCAACAACACGTTTCCAAATCACACGGCGTGAATCAATATTAAGGGCATTGCCTTGGTGGATATGATTGTCCAGAAGTGCCGCAATCGCGTTGTTAGCCGTTGTAATGGCATGGAGGTCACCTGTGAAATGCAGATTAATATCTTCCATTGGCAGAACTTGCGCATAGCCACCACCCGCAGCACCGCCTTTGATGCCCATCACAGGACCAAGTGACGGTTCACGCAAGGCAATCATCGCCTTATGACCGAGCTGGTTGAGCGCATCGCCAAGTCCAATCGTTACCGTTGATTTGCCCTCACCAGCTGGTGTTGGACTGATAGCTGTGACAAGAATCAGCTTACCGTTGTCATTTTTTTGCAATTTTTCAATCGCATCAAAGCTGATTTTCGCCTTGTATTTGCCATATTGCTCGATGTCGTCACTTGAAATGCCAGCTTTAGCAGCAATTTCTATAATATTTTGCATAGTTGAACTTTGCGCAATTTCGATGTCTGTTTTTACCACGATGAATCTCCGTTTTTCTATTAGTTATTAAGATTATATCAAAAAATAGCACCTAAACAATACTTTTCATGTATAGTTAGTTTTTATGACACGTTCAATGTTCGGTTTTTCATAAGATTCTCCGATAACATACAAAAAACAATCACCACATACGATGATTGTCAGTTTTGACTGTTGAATTATTTAACAGCATCTTTCAAGGCTTTACCAGCTTTGAAAGCAGGGACAGTTGTCGCTGCGATTTTGATAGACTCACCAGTTTGTGGGTTACGACCTTCACGAGCTGCACGTTCGCGAGTTTCAAAAGTACCGAAACCAATAAGTTGAACTTTTTCACCAGCTTTAAGGAATTCTTCAACTGATTCAAATACAGCTTTTACTGCTTTTTCTGCATCTTTTTTAGAAAGTTCTGATTTTTCAGCAACTTTTGCGATCAATTCTTGTTTGTTAGCCATTTTAAAAATGTCCTCCAATAATTAGTTTTTTTTTACCCTTAGGCAAAGACAATTATAGCAAGTAAATCTAATAAAAGCAAGTAAAAACGCTATTTCTAGCACTTTTTAATCTATTTATCACATAAATAACCAAATTTTCCTATTTTTGCATGAGATTAAAGGTAAATTGACCATTTTTCAAATCAATTTTATCTGCTTGCACATAAGTATTTTTAGCAATTTCAAGTTGGGTTAAATTGACCACAATTTCTTCTTCTTCCGCATGAACCGCAACAAAGTCTGGTAAATCAATCTTATTGCTAACAAATTTCAAAACTTCTGAGATTGGTAAATTTAGAGTGCCAATAGAAAAGCTGGTTACTTTTAACTCAACTGTCCCATTCTTTAAAGCATAGGGCTCAAGATAGACGTACAAAGGAATTTCTGTCCCAAAAAACTTGTAACTTCCTTCAAAAACTGCCTTTTGTGACAGATAAAACTTGTAGCTCATGTCCTTAGTCTGAAAAGTTTCCAGATAATTGTTGATAAGACTGTTGAGCTGCTCAGTATCAGTCGTAATTGCTGCAACTTTGTGTGTTCCCTCAATAACAGCAATATTATCTAGCACTTTTTGGTCGCGAGATTTCGTCACTTGAAAGCCGATAACACCGATAAAAGCGATATTCAGCGCCAACAATAACATAAAAAGATATTTCCAAAGTTTATTTTTCATTCTTAACTTGCTCCTTTTGATACGCCTCAAAAACGGCGTCACTCATAATTTGATACCCTATGTTATTTGGATGAAAATGATCCCCCTCAAACAAGGCATCATTAATTACAATTTCCTTTTCTCCATCACTTGTGGTAATGCCTTGACTGCCGTCAATTCCTTGATAAAGTAAATCATTGACTGGCACAAAAAACATATTTTCCTGCTTAGCAACGATGGTTTCGGTTGATTGATTCCACTCGTTAATGATGTCTTGCATTTGCGTAATCTCTGGAAAATTAAGATAAAAAGGGTTATAAATCCCAATCACATAAACAGGTACAGTAGAATTAAGCGCACGAATAGCATCAAAAATTGCTGTCATCTGCTTTTCGTAAGTTTTAGCTGGCTTAACAAAAGAAGCTTCAGACACATCAGTCAAACTACTAATATTATCCCGAATGACTTTCATCACATCATTGCCACCAACCGTAATCGTAATCAAATCCGCCTTTTTTAAGGCTGTATCAATCGCCTCTTGATTTGTTTTTGTCATCCGCTTATAAATCTGCGTAGACGTATCGCCCGCTTTACCAAAATTTTGTGTCGCAACCTTAAGATTGTATGTCTCATCCAAAGATTTAGCCAATAGCGGAACGAAGCCTCCTTGCTCAGTTCTATCGCCAACACCCTCTGTCAGCGAATCGCCAATCGCAACATAACTAAAGTTTTTCTTGCGCAACACCGCTTTCCAATCTTTAACGACTAACTCTGACCCCGCAGGTTTCAAGATAAAGGTATTCAAGACGATAAAAAAGGCAACAGTTACCACAAAAAAAACCACAAGCTCAATCAACCAATATATCAGTTGCCCTTTATGTTTCTTTTTATTCATTAATACTTCAGCTTTCCTCTATTCAAACTCAATCATCAGCGACCAAGCACCCGAACCTGTATGCGTTGCAACTGTTGAGCCTGTATCCATAACAGAGATTGTTTTAGATACAAATTTTTGTAGCGTATCCTTCATCTGATTGGCAAATTCGATATTTTCAGCGTGAGAGATACCGATTTCTTTGACTTGACAGGTTTCAAGCCTTGCTGAAAAGTCATCCAACCATTTTTGGAAAGTCTTATTACCACGACCTTTGAGGACAGGTTCAAGCTTGGTGTCAACCAATGTCATAACTACTTTAATGTTCAAAAGACCACTCAAAGCACCCGTCACGCGCCCAATACGCCCACCTTTAACAAGATTCTCCAAAGTTGAAATTCCGATATAAAGCTCCGTCTTTTTCTTCGTTTGGTTAATCGCAGCGACAATCTCATCTTTCGTCGCACCATTTTGCGCCATTTTCGCCGCCTCAATCACTTGAAATTTCATCGCTTGATCGATAAAATCGCTGTCAATGACCGTTACATCAGCGTTCGAGAGCATCGCACCTTGGCGCGCCGCCTCAACTGTGCCAGACAGACCTTTGGTCAAATGGATACTGATAATCTGACTCCCATCTGCGCTCAATCTATCATAAGTTTCGGCAAAAACACCAACTGGTGGTTGCGAAGTCTTAGGCAGATGCTTGCTATTTTTCATCTGTGCCATAAACTGTTCAGCCGACAAATCACTATCTGAATACTGCACGCCGTCAATCAAAATCGCTAATGGTACAATCGTAATATTATATTTTTCAATCAGTTCTGGTTCAACCGTAAGCGTCGAATCCGTCACAATTTTTATTGTCATTCTCAAACTCTTTCTTAAAATATGATCACTTTTAACGCTCACAGATGACCAAATTTATGTTATACTTGATACAAGTAGTTTTGGAAACTAGATACTGTGTTCAAACTTATATCATTTAACAATTATATCAAATTTTGAGTGAAATTTCTCACTTGAATCATTTACGGACTGGAAATTAGGTGCACCATGAAAAATTCTAAAGCTTATCTCATTGTCAACGAAGTCTTTAATGCCGTCACGCACGGTATTGGCTTTTCACTTGCTGTCGCTGGCCTTGTTCTGCTTATCATGAAAGGCACAAATAATCATTCAGCGATTCAAGTCGTTAGTTATACGATTTATGGCACGACTTTAATCTTGCTTTTTCTCTTTTCAACGCTTTTCCACAGTCTGATGTTTACCAAAGCTAACCAAGTTTTTCAAATTTTCGACCATTCATCAATTTACCTACTGATTGCGGGAACTTACACCCCTTACTGCTTGATTACACTTAATGGTTGGCTGGGTTGGACATTGTTTGGCATTGTTTGGGCTTGTGCTATTCTAGGCATTGTTATCAAGGCAGTTTTTCTACCAAAATGGGATAAAATTCCAAAAATTTCAACTCTTTTGTATATCATCATGGGCTGGCTGATTGTCTTTGCATTTAACCCCTTGTGGCGTGCCCTACCGCACACTGGCGTATTCTTACTCGCCACAGGCGGTGTGCTCTACACGTTTGGCGCTTTCGTCTACTCATTGAAATTCCCATTCGCCCACGTCATTTGGCATCTCTTTGTCATCGCAGCAGCCATCCTCATGTGGTTTTCCGTTTATCTCTTTATCTGATAACTGCTTTATCAACATAACCTGTCAAACGTTTCAACAAAATAACCGATTCGTCCACGTAAATGCCCGTCATTTGCGTGTTTTTTGTCGTTTCATTGTAGAGAATCACTGGAAGATTACCCGGAAAATCTTTGAGAATCTGCGCAATTTTGACATTTTTCGTCGTGTCAAGTACCGCCAACCACAACTTTTTATCCGTTTCCTCAACCTTGATAACGTGATCTGCCAACAGCTGCAACCGATCATTTCGCTCAGAAACCTTACCCGTCATAAGATAAAAATCATTGACTGCCAAGTCTGGCAAAAAACGATGATAAGTTTCAGGAAACAAGGTCACATCAAGCTCATTTTTAGTATCCGTAACCTTTAAAAAAGCCATACTCGCACCATTTTTCGTTCGATGCGTTTTCAAATCAATCAGCTGAACAAGAAGCGTTGCTTTTTGACCCGAGATAAGGCTTGAAATCTCAGTAAAATTACCACGGCGAGCAACTGCAAAACGCATCAGCGGATGTTGCGTCGTTGCAACACCCATCAAATTAAATTCCATCTGATATTTTTCGGTATTGGTATAATCATCAAAGTTATCAAAATAAAATTTTCCGCCCGATTTTTCGTCTAATAAATCAATCTGAATATCAGCCTCATAATCTAATAATTTTTGAAGATTTTCAACTAACTTCCTCCGATTACTTTCAAATTCATCAAAAGCACCAATTTCTAACAACGGTAATAAAACCTTAGCTTTTCTATAATTTTCAGGTAATTTCTGAATAAAATTTTGCAAACCTGAAAAAGGGCGATTGTCCAAAATCCACAGTGCCAACTCACGCGAAAAGCCTTTAATTGCCCGCATACCAAGAAAAATTTGACCATTGGACAATTTATCATGGTAAGGCATGCGGTTAATTGTCGATTGCGCAAGCTTAAAACCATGCAATTGTGCATCATTAATCAAAACAATTCGCTTACTGTCCCGCAACATGATTTCATAAAAAACATCTGGAAAATGCGCCTTAAAATAGGTCATCTGAACCGCCAAAGCACCATAACCAAAGGCATGAGAACGGTTAAAGCCATAATTTGCAAAACGTTCAATCAAGTCATAAATTTCTGTCGCTTTTTGGACAGTATGTCCATTTTTTAAACTTCCTGCGATAAATTCAGCCTTTAACTGCTTAAATTCAGCACCTTTTTTCTTGGAAATAGCACGTCTGAGCAAATCTGCTCGTCCCAATGAAAAGCCAGCAAACACTTGCGCCACTTGCATAATCTGCTCTTGATAAATCATAATGCCATAAGTTGGCGCTAAAATCTCAGCAATTGCCTCATCTGGATAAACAACAATTTCCTCGCCATGCCGACGACGAATAAACTCTGGAATAAATCCCGAAGGACCAGGTCGAAAAATCGACGTTGCTGCGACAATATCATCAAATTCAGTCGGCTTGAGTTGACGCAAAAAAGTCATCATTTGTGGATTTTCAAACTGGAAAATGCCTAAAGTCTGCCCTTTTCTGAAAATTTCAAGCGTTTTTTCATCATTAAGGTCAATGTCGTTAATCGTTATCGTTTGCTCATAACGTTTAGCAACCAAATCACGCATATCATTAATGAAAGTCAGATTTTTGATACTCAAAAAGTCGAATTTGATTAAGCCAATTGCTTCCACATCAGGCGCTTCAAATTGCGTAATTGACAAGGTTTCTCCCATTGCTAGTGGCAAATAATCTGTCAAATCTTGTGCAGCCAGCACAACGCCAGAGGCGTGAATTGACTTCTGACGAGGCATTCCCTCAATTTTTTGCGCGTAGGCAAAAATAGTCTGTAAGCGTGAGTTGTTCATAATCTCAGCCCGAAATCGATTATTTTTCTCATATTCTTGAGCAAGATTATCCGAGCGACCAATCATGCTTGACATATGTGAAATCTCAACCTCAGTCATGCCAAAAACTTTCGCCACATCACGAAAACTCTGCTTCATGCCAAAAGTCGAAAAAGTCATAATCTGCGCCACGTGACTGCTACCATAACGATTTTTGACGTAGGTCAAAATCTCGATACGCTTGTTGTCAGGCATATCAATATCAATATCGGGAAGACTGGCACGCTCAGGATTGAGAAAACGCTCAAATAGCAGATTGTGCGCAACTGGGTCAACACCCGTAATCTGGAGCGCAAAAGCAACTAGAGACCCAAGCGCTGAACCTCGTCCCATACCTGTATAAATATTTTGCGACCGCGCATAACGCATCACATCGGCAACAATCAAGAAGTAATCGTCAAATCCCATACGATGAATGACCGAAAGTTCGTGATTGAGTCGATTTATGTAAATTTCTGACGTAAGATGTTGAGATTTCAGAAAATTTTCTGCAAGTTTTCGCAATTCGTCAGTCGCATGCTCATCCTTATTAAATCTCGGTAAAGCCAATATTTCTTTGTTTTCATAATGAATCGCCTTAACAAGACTTGCCAGATTTGCCAAACTTGCACGATCAAATAAGTTACGAACTTCAAGTTCTGAACGCAAATAGTCCTTACGAGAAATTAACAAACTCTCATCAAATTTTGTGCCATTTTTAATATGATGTAAAACAGATAAGGTTTCAGAATCATCAGGATTCAAATATCTGACCGTTAAAAACGGCAAAGTCGGACGTGAAAAAGACTGCTCGCTTGGCTGATTTAAACCAACAAAAACATCTTGTAAGGGCAGTTTGTTCAACAAATCATTTGACGCATAATCAACTGGCACAACCAACGCCACATCTGCCAAATGACTAGCAATAGCCGAAAAATTATTGGAGCCAAAATTTTTCTTAGTCGAAATACGATACAGATTTTGCAAACCAGCCTGATTTTTTGCGATAAAATGCAAAACTGTCAAAACGCCGTCAATCAAAAATGACGACTCAAAAGCAATAATCGGCTGAATACCCGCAGCTTGGCTTGCCTTAATGAACTGATGCACCGCATGAAGATTATCAACATCCGAAATCCCAAGCGTTTGATAGCCGAGCGCCTTCGCCTTTGAAATATAATCATCTAGCTTGATTGTCGCATCCATAAAAGAAAAAACTGTTTTAGTATTGAGTTGTGCGTACATTTTCTCTCCTTACATGATATTTTCAAGATTATTTTCAACAAATGCCTTGCAAAATCTCTTTATTTCTATTATACTTTATTTTAAGAGAAGAAACATTATTTTTAGCTTTTTAGAAAGAAGATGATTTTATGAAGTTCATCGTTGTTTTATTTTGGTCACTCCTTTTGAGCGAACTTGGCGGCTTTGTTATCGCCAAACTCAACAATACCAGTTTCAATGTCGCATTGTCAGCTATTATCGGCGTTTTCGTTGTTCTCTGCGTTTTCGGCATTGACAAATTTGGCATTCTCCCTGACCCAGAAGCCAAATCTTCAGCAAAATAAGCCATTAGGGTGATTTTTGTCATTTAAATTTATTTTAAGCATAAAAAAACTCTCGTCAAATTAGTGACGAGAGTTTTTAGCTTATTTAGTTTTTTGCATTTTCAACAGCAGCTTTGATAAACGCTGTATAAAGCCCTTCCGAACGATTCGGACGACTTGACAATTCTGGATGATATTGGCAAGCAACGAAAAATTTATTTTCTGGTATTTCAACAATTTCAACTAAACGATTGTCTGGTGAGACACCTGAAAAGACAAAACCAGCTTTTTCAAATTGCTCACGAAAGGCGTTGTTGAACTCGTAACGATGACGGTGACGACGTTGAATAACCTCCTGATTCTCATAAGCTTTAGCCGTCACTGAATGAACTTTCAGCTTAGCAGGATAAAGTCCTAGACGGAGCGTTCCACCCATATCCTCGACATCAATCTGATCACGCATAAGATCAATAATCGGGAATTTCGTCTCAGGATTAAGTTCAGTCGAATTGGCACCCTCAAGACCAAGGACATTGCGCCCGAACTCGACACAAGTCAACTGCATGCCAAGACAAACACCAAGCATCGGCACATCATTTTCACGCGCATACTGAATCGCCGTGATTTTTCCTTCAGTCCCACGAGGACC
This sequence comes from Pseudolactococcus hodotermopsidis, assembly GCF_011170085.1. Classification (GTDB taxonomy): domain Bacteria; phylum Bacillota; class Bacilli; order Lactobacillales; family Streptococcaceae; genus Pseudolactococcus; species Pseudolactococcus hodotermopsidis. Next base: position 67,094 of record NZ_BLLI01000004.1, read on the forward strand.
AAAACCGCCTGGCACGATAATACCGTCTGCATCACCCAATAGTTCAGCAACATTTTCAGGTGTCACATCATTTGACTGAATCCAGTTCAGATCAATATCGCTGTCAGCTGGATAACCCGCATGTTTCAAGGCCTCAACGACAGAAATATAAGCATCTGGCAACTCAACATATTTACCAACCAGTGCGATTTTCGTTGTCTTTTTAAGATTCATCACGTGATGAACCATCTCCGTCCACTCCGTCATATCCGCTTTTGGTAAGTCAATTTTGAGGTGGTCAAGGACGATTTGATCCATATTTTGGGCTTGTAAATTCAACGGAATTTGATACAAATGCTCAACATCAAGCGACTCAATAACCGCTTCTGGCGCAACATCTGTAAATTGCGCAATCTTATTTTTAATGCCTTGCTCAGCTGGCGTTTCCGTCCGAATCACAATCATATTTGGCTGAATGCCCAAACCACGTAATTCCTTAACAGAATGTTGTGTTGGCTTTGTTTTCATCTCAGCTGATGCTTTCAAATATGGCAATAAGGTCGTATGAATATAGAAAACATTATCTGCGCCAACATCAGCCTTCATCTGACGCAAAGACTCCAAAAAAGGTAAAGATTCAATATCGCCAACAGTGCCACCAACTTCAGTAATCACAATATCAGAATCCGTTGTTACAGCTGCGCGCTTAATTTTTTCCTTCAAAGCATCCGTGATATGCGGAATCACTTGCACCGTTGCACCCAAATACTCGCCTTTGCGCTCCTTGCGCAAAACTTCCGAATAAATTTTCCCCGTCGTCACATTAGAATATTTGTTAAGATTGACATCCATAAAACGCTCGTAATGCCCAAGGTCAAGGTCAGTCTCCGCACCGTCATCTGTCACATAAACCTCGCCATGCTGATAAGGGCTCATAGTACCAGGGTCAATATTAATATAAGGATCAAATTTTTGAATCGTGACTTTCAGTCCACGATTTTTCAAAAGACGACCAAGGCTCGATGCCACAATCCCTTTACCAATACCAGAAACCACGCCACCTGTTACGAAAATGTACTTTGTCATTGTATCTCCTTCAAGATGTTGAGACGACTGCTTTGAGACATAGAAATTTAGGAATTTGCCGCAAATCTGAACAAATCATCTAATTTCCTAGCACCAAGGAACAGCAAACTCAATTCAATTGTCTTTAACGAATGGGAAAATAATAAAAAGCTCCCACATTTGGGAGCTTCTGTCTGACCGCTACTTAAGCGGTGCCCGATATTTATTATAGCAAATTTTTATTGAATTTGTCAAATGAGATTTTTATATCTCTTTTAATGTTTGCAAAGTTTCTTTGTATGCTTGACGAGTTGCTAATGATGCTTCTTTCATGAAAACTCCTTAAAATTATTCAACTTTTTAAGTTGTACATTATGCTCAGTCTTTTGTCAAATTTTTAGAAATATTCCCGCAAAACCACATCTTTCATTACCAGTCTCGTCAATTCAGCAATCGTCAGCGTAACCTCATCGCCCTCGCCAAAAGTCAGATTATTTTGGGGCAAAATGTCGTCTATCACTGTAATTTTCCTGTCAAACTTCAAGTCAAAAGTTTTCAAAAACTCAGCCAAATTAACAAGCCGAGCCATCATATAAGGACGTAAAGCAATCTGAGCACGACTTGGCTCTTTCATGTCAACTTCCAAATTTTCCGTTTCTGGCGCTGTATAACTCACTGTGTCAAAAGCACCAGCGTGGCTTGAAATAAAACGATAAATCGCCTTTTTGACAACATTATCTAAAAAAATCAACTCGTGAATAACAAAATTCATATCAGAAAAGTCATAAATCACATAGCCTTTTGGCACATCATAGTCATAAAAAAGCGCAAAATGTGGCTGTTTTTTATAACTAAAATAATAAGCCCACTCAAAATCGCCCCGCACCAAACTCCCTTGCTGGTCAATCTGCCCATAAACAGTGGCTAAATCAGCTTTCGCCTCCTCAAATGACAGCCGTTTGACAAGCAAATTCGTCCTTGCGCCAAGCGGAAAATCAGCCACCGAAATCTCATAATGTTTCTGATTAAAAATATAAGTATAACCAAATTTACCGTAAAATTCATAAGAAAACGGTGCTAAATATGAGAAAATCGTTCCATTTTCATAATTATCACGCAAGATTTCTTTCATCAAATCAGAAACCGCACCATTACCGCGATATTCGGGATAACTTGCAACATAGCCAATGCCAGACATGGCTGCCACTTTATCATGAAAAGTGACTTGAAAATGCGTATCAACAATCATACTCGTCAAGTTATCATTTTCAGCATGAAAATGCACTTTAGATTGCGTCAAAAGTTTATTAAAAGCCCTGTCGCCACCTGTTGGTATCTTGTGAAAAGCATAGGTTACTAGCTTTAGAAAATCGTCAGTCTTCATATCGTACCTCCATCAAGCATAAACCATGTGCAGGCGCAGTCGGTCCCGCCAAATCACGATTTTCAGCTAATAGAATCTCAGAAATTCGTTCCGCGCGCCACTTGCCAGCACCAATTTTAAGCAAAGTACCAACCATATTTCTAATCTGTTTATACAAAAAACCATTGCCTGAAAAAACGAAATGAATCTCATCCTTGACACGCACAACATCAACCTGTGTAATCGTGCGCACCTTATCGGTAACTGTCGCTCCCGCCGCTGTAAAGCCTGAGAAATCATGCCTACCGACCAATAACGCTGCAGCCGTTTTCATCTCATCAAAGGCGATTATTTTAGGAAAATGGTAGCTAAAACGTCGAGTGAGGGGATTTTTGGCACGAGAGGTATTTACCCGATACTGATAGGTCTTGCTATGCGTGTTAAAACGCGAGTGAAAGTCGTCTGACATGAGGTCAACGCTTAAAACATCAATATCATCAGCCGTCTGCGTATCAAGCGCAAACCGCAATTTCTCGGCATCACGCACCTGTGGCAAATCAAAATGTACAACTTGACCTAAGGCGTGAACCCCACTATCTGTACGACCAGATCCATGAACTTTAACCGCAAGACCCGAATTTAAGCGCAATAAAACGCGTGTCAACTCCTCTTGAACCGTGCGACCATTATCTTGAATCTGAAAACCCGCAAAATCTGTACCATCATAGGCGATTATCGCTTTATATCTTGTCATGATAATATTATATCCTCAACCAAGCATAAAATCAACTAATTGATTAAGACCTCTCTCAATAGAATGACATTATTTTTGAAAAAGCAAAAAACAAGTAAAGGGATTAATCATCTTTACTTGTCGTATCCACAATAGGGTGTTTCAATGATAGATTACGCCACTTAACTTTTGTGTTGCTTTTTATATAAGGTCCCACTCGAAAATAAGGTTCAGTTACTGTAAGCATTGTCTTTATTTTCTTCCACTTGCCAGAAGTAATATTCAATAGTTTTGCTTGTTGCGTGTAGATTCTTTGACTGGCTTCAATATGCGTTGTTTGGATTTTATTTTTAAATCCTCTACCGATAAAAACATGATCCTGATTAAGTTCTACACCAAAAACATCTTCTATAAATACTTCATATTCAAGTTCTAATGTAACGGGATCTTCAGGAGTGGCACAGACATTAATCGGTGCTGATAAAATGTTAAAGAAAGTTGATTTTTCTTGAGTGGCAGATAAAAGCAACTCTCCTCCATAAATTTCTACCTCACGCCCATTAAAAGAAACCTGTCCTGAGTTTACCCAAAATTTCCCTTCATGAGTAAATTTAGGATTCCGAATCAAATTCCAAGCATAGATATTGTTTATCATGGGTTGATTCAAGTCTGTATCAATCTTAGATAAGGCACTAACAGACCTCACATCATGCTCTGGATAAACAATCGCAGTGAAATCAATCGCAAAGTATTTATAATAGACATCTTCCAAGGCAATCGTATTGATTGAACCATCAATTTCCATAATGCTACGATCGGTATAGCAAGATATAATTGGAATCTGATAGTTTTCAGTGGCAAATTTATCCAAAGCACCCCAAACTTTATTTCGGTATTCAAGACTTGGATTGCCTTTAACCTGAACAAAAGAACCATCATTCATAAAACCTTTTGTGGCAAATCTAAGACCATTGATGACAACTTTAGTTTCAGGTAAATAGGTTTTCATAAACGTCATAAATCGGTCAAGAGCCTCAGCCCAAATTTCAACATAGGCATTAAACTCAAATGCTGGACGATAACTGTCAGCTATCGCAATAGCCTCAAATGACGGATTTTTTTGATATTCTGATTTATTAGTCAGATAAGTCCCATTAACCGTCTGTAAAACGCCATAATTGACATCAGAAAAGAAATCCAAAATTAAAACATCTGGATTGCTGGCAACGATGTCATTTAAAACATCTTTTTCATACTCACTTAATAGCTGTGCCGTAATCTCATCATCTTTACCTGACATGAGCAATTCTCTATCAAACGTAACAGAACTGCTCATGATAGCAATCAATGACATTTCGAGACGTTGCGTCACGAGCGTATAAATTTCCGCCAGTTCTGGTACTTTCTCAAAATTTAAAGGTTGCGCAAAGTGACTCGAACCTAATATTGCTACTTTTTTCTTCATATTCTCATTTTAACAAATTTTTTGACTTTCTACAATTCACAATATTGAAAAAACATAAAAATAATAGACTTCTCCCAAAAATAAAAAAATTTGTTATACTATAGTCATGAACTATGAATCCCTCAGCAAACTCAGCGATAGCCATTTTAAACGTCTAGTTGGCGTTAAACGTCCAACCTTTGAATCTATGA
>NZ_BLLI01000005.1 GCF_011170085.1 Pseudolactococcus hodotermopsidis
TGAACGACGAAGTCGTGAAGAGTTTAGGGAAGTAGCTATGCACAACGTGCCTTAGCGGTTTACCGCTTAGGCGTTGGGTTAGCTACTCCCTTAATGATTGAACGACGAAGTCGTGAAGAGTTTAGGGCCTAGCTATGCACAACGTGCCTTAGTGGTTTACCGCTTAGGCGTTGGGTTAGCTACTCCCTTAATGTTTGAACGACGAAGTCATAAAGAATTTAGGCGCTTGTTACATACAACGTATCTTTACGATTTATCGCTTAGCTGTTGGAGGTAACTACTCCTAAAACATTTACTTCACAAATTATTTTACCAAAAAAGGCGGAAAACCGCCATGATTATAACTCGTTAAAAAGCGCTTGTGAATTTTCATCATCTGGTACAAGTGTCAAATATTTTTCAAGGACAGCTTTGGCATCGGTTTTCCGAGCATTTCTAAGCAAAATTTGAGCATAATCTCGTAAAAATTCTGGATTATCTGCTAAAACGCTCCCGCTAATCTCATCATAAATTGGCAGTGATTTTTCGTCATTGTCAAGCTCTTGATAAGCTTTAGCAATGTTCCACTGGGCAAGCGAGTGTTCCTCGTCTAGCAAAGTTTCAAGCCCAATCACTGCCTCAAAATCGTTTTCTTCCATGTAGAGATTGGTCAGTAAAAAGACGGTTTCGTCATGCAAATCGGGCAAATCAAGCGCTTGGCTCAGATAATTTTCAGCCTGTTTTAATTCATGCAAGGCATAGGCGATTCGGCTGGTCAGATGAATCAGCGGCACATCAGTCGGATTCTTCGCTAAGCCTGTTTTAGCAACTGCAAATGCGCTGTCGAAGTCATTTTCTTCTACCAGTGCTTGTGCGTAAGGATAGGCATAGCCATCAAAATCTGGCGCTAGCGTGTCTAACTGTTTGAAATAATTAATGGCACGGCTAAATTCACCAATTGCAAAATTGACTTGCGCTAATTCAAATAAAACGTTGTCATCATGATCAAGTTCTAGTGATTTTTCAAGGAATTTCTCAGCATTTTCAAACTCACCTAGCAAGGCATATGCCGTGCCAATGCGCTGATAAGTTGAAATTTTTGTGAGTTCTAATATCTGCCGTTGGCTGAGTTTTGCGAAATGTTCGATTGCCTCACGCCATTTCCCTTGATTATAATAAAGCTCAGCAATGGCGAACGTGACTAATGGCGACTCTGTTAGACTTGCCGCCTCATTGAGCTTAGTGAGAGCAGCCTCCCAAACACCGTCAGCTTGGTATAAATCAGCAATCATCACAAGAGCCGCAACATAGTTGTCATCAGTCGGTTCAATCTTGTAGAGAAGTTCCAGCGCGCCGTCAAGATCGCCGTCGTCGAATTTCATCTCAGCAAGATTGAGTAAACTGTCAGTATTTTGAGAATCAACTTGCAAAATTTTCTCATAAACTTTGCGACTTTCAGAAATAAATCCCATCATTGATAGATATTCCGCCAAATCCGTCAGCAAGTCCATGCCGTCAGTCGCAACCGCTTTGTCTAATTCAAGTGCCATTTCATCAAATTTACCCGCATGCAGTAGCTCGACTACTTTTTCAGAATGTGTCATGTTGCTTACCTCTCCAAATAAAATTCAAAACGCTCGCCAACATATTGTGATAAAACGTACTCGAATGGTGTTTCATCGTTATTAGCAAAGTAAGAAATTTGTGTCAAAGCCAAAATAGCAGCGCCAGTCTTGACTGACAAAAAAGTCGCAATTTCTTTGTTGACAATTTTCGCTGAAATCACTTGCTCACTTCTGCCAATTTTTTTGCCTGCATTTTCCAAAGTTTCATAGAAATGATTGGTAATGTCGTGTTTGGCAAAATCAGCAATCAAACGGTAAGGTATGCTTGCGACTTCATAGCAAATCGGCAAGTCATCTGCATAGCGAATGCGCTCCATTCGGATAATTTGTGCACCTTTTTTGAGTTGTAATTTATCGCATTCGACTTCGTTTGCTGCTGTTTTTTGATAACTGAGTACCTTTGAAGTCGGCGTTTTACCGAGATTTTTGATAATATCTGTGAAACTGGTTGTGCCACGCATTTTTTCACGCACACGGTCGCTAGCAACAAAAGTCCCAGAACCAACATGGCGTACTAAAATTCCCTCTTCGACTAAGCTGGTTACAGCTTGACGTAAAGTCATGCGCGACACACCAAACTCTTCTGCCAGTTCGCGCTCGCTTGGCAAACGTTGCCCCACTTCGTAAATGCCCATTTCGACTTGATGTTTGAGTTCATCATGTATTTTGATATATATAGCTGTCATTTTTTTTCTTCCTGTTCTTTTTTTACAGATTTTTTAATCATCTTATCTATCGGCGCATCGTGGATGAGCGCTGTGTTCAGTACTGTTGCAACAATTACCCCAGAAAATGTATCCAGTACGCGATTGACCGCATAAATCACGTAGTCGGTTTCAGTTATCGTTAGCGCGATAATCAAAAGCGTTGCGTTTGCGCCAACAAGACCTGGATGAAGGTCGAAACCGTCCATGATGACAATGTTGATAAGCACAAAGAACGGCAGCAAAATCACTTGAACAGCAAAGTTATGGTGACTCAGGATATAGAGAAAGTAGTAAACAACGGCAAGAAAGCCACCCAAAGCCGAGCCAATAAAACGCGCTTTAGAGGCGTGAAGTGTCGCTGTATAAGACTCTCGAATAGCAATTATCGCAGCAACACCCGCAATCATAGCGGCAGACTGCCCCCGATGAAAAAGATGTGTGAAAATGAGAATGATAAAAATTGCAAGCGCTGTTTTTATCGTCCGAAGTCCGAGACGAAATCGTCCAAATTGGAATGACATAAGAAACCTTTCAAAATAAATTATCTATACCAATTATACCACAAAATAACGTTTGCATTTTGTTTATTTTCATGTTATACTTATTAGGTATTGTGTTTATTGCAATATCTATCTTAAAATAAGGAGAACAAACATGGCTAACATTAAATCTGCCATCAAACGTGCTGAGTTGAACGTTGTTCAAAACCAACGTAATTCTGCTCAAAAAACAGCTTTGCGCACTCAAATCAAAAAATTTGAAACTGCCGTTGCTGCTGGCTCTGATGATGCGCAAGCATTGTATGTCGCTGCATCTGCTGCAATCGACAAAGCTCATTCCAAAGGTTTAATCCATAAAAATAAAGCTAACCGTGATAAATCACGTCTCGCTAAAAAATTGGCGAAATAAGCTGATTTTGGATTAAAGATGAAAACTCCCAGATTCTTTTCAGAGAATTTGGGAGTTTTTGTTTGGGAACACATTCAAATTAGATGACTTAGGCTTTATCATCACTGCCAACAACTTTAATCTTAGATGAAACCAAGCCATAGACTTCTTTCATGCCATATTCTCCGTATTTTTTAGGATTAATGACTTTTTCATCTTGCAAGTCAGTCGCATAATTGACTTTACAAATACCACGTTTAATCGCCTTGCGAACTTGTTCATCAGGGACACCACTTTTAATTGCATCAGTCTCCTATTTTTGGAATCTTTGCTTACACGAAAATGTAAGCGTATCTATCTTTATTTTACTATACTCAATTCGTTAAAAATAAAGAACGCTTTCAATAGCTTCACTATCGGCATAAGCCAAAATTCTCTTTTGGATTGTTTTATCATAGGTCATACTTACAGTATATCGTGCGTTTCGCTTTTTTATCGAATTGAGTATAAAAGCAAATACAAAGGGTGATTAATCGCTTTTTCCTTACTCGTTTCAGTTTGTTTATATAGCTGAAGTGGCAGACTTGCGACCGCCTCAGATAAAATTCTCACACATGAATGAACTGCGGTCATCTGCATAGCACTTCGTTCTGTAACAGGTTTGCCAGCTGTTGTTCCTCCCATTAAAAAATGATAGCTACTTCCAACAGTGCTATCGCTTGGTTTGTCTCTTGATTTGAATAAACCTGTAAGTATTCCCATACACATCAACCTCCTTTCTGATTTTGGACATAAGAAAAGTACCTATCGACTTGATAGATACTTAATAATAATTTTTGATTTTATCTCAATTCAATTTACGATATATTAGTCGGAAAGCATTGTCAAATATGACTCTAGTCTCTCATCTACATATCCTGCAAATAATTTCTCCATAGCTGCTAGATTGTGTTTAACATGATAGTCATCAAAAGCTGTATAATAATTGACCCTATCAGTAAACTTAATATCAATTGGCGGAAACCCTGCTTTCATCAACTCTAGGTTGACTAGCAATCGACCTGTTCTACCATTCCCATCAATAAATGGATGTATGCTTTCAAATTCAATATGAAATCGTGCCAACCGAGGAATAACATGTTCGTCACTCTCATGATATTTTTTCATTAACTGCTCCATACTTGGTGCAATCATATAAGGTTGAACAGGTTCATGTGCTGCTCCCATAATGCGTACAGGAACTTTTCGATAGATACCTCTATCTTCTTTCTTATCGGCCAAAACAAGATAATGAATTTGCTTGATGATACTTTCAGAAATTGGTGCATTTTCCTTCACTAAACTGCTAACAAATTCAAATGCTTCTTTATGACCAATCGCCTCCATATGGTCTTTTAACGGTTTCTTATCAATAGTGAGACCACGTAAAACCATATCTGTTTCACGAAGCGTTAAGGTATTCCCTTCAATCGCATTAGAATTATAAGTATATTCTACAATAAATTCTTCCGTCAACCTCTCTAATTCCCCTGAAGTTAGTGGACGTTTGGAATCAAGTTCACGTTTTTTTTCATCAATCTTTTTCAATTGATTCTCTTCTGACTTGTACCTACCATCAGAAGGTTTTACAACATCATGAGGAATCTTCCAAGCACGTCCAAGTTGAATTGCACCAACTATTTTTCCTTCAGCACAAAGAATCCTAACTCTTCTATCAGAAATCCCCCACTTCTCGGCGGCTTGTTTCACGGTAATATACATGGTATTCCTCCAATCTTTCACTAATTATAACCTTTTATCGGAACAATAGCAACTTATCGGAATAACATGGAACGAATTAACGGAACAATAGTAAGCTTTTTTAAATCACAAATAGCCCTCTATCATCATAGACACTTGCGCCGTTATCATTGCCACATCTAATTGCTCTATCAAGTGCCATAATAGTCGCAATCGCACCGTCAATCTTCTCCGTGGACTTTTCTTTATCAGCTTTGATATTTCCTGCGGGGTCAGTTCGGATGAAGATAGTAAAAAAAATTAAATTTCAAATCCATCTTCGAGTATAAATTTTCTAAGCAATTCATTTACTTTCATGTTCACCTGAAAAGGTTTAATTTTTTCTCCTTCTAACTTTTCAATAAACTTTCTAGCTTTCTCTTTATCAACTGTATTTATTAAATCGTCAAAACGTCCAAATTCATTGATATTACCTTCAGTAACTCTCAAATTCATCAAATTACGAAGCTTTTTTTCGTCAATACCCAACGCAGTGGATATGTTGTGAATCTGATCATTTTGAGATTTTGCTTGGTACTCATTGATATAATCTCGTAATGTTTTACTGGCATCTGGTGTCTCAGCGCCACTTTGAATATCGTGCAAGAAAATATTGGCATATTTCTGTTCTTCTTGCGACAAAGTTGCAAAAGTTTTGTGTAGTTCATCCAATGCTCTTTGTGCCTCTTCAGAACCGATAACTTTCAAATACTTAGAAAATCTAGAATTCATATAATCTGCATCAATTAGACCAGTATCAATTTCATTAATATATCCATCCAAATCAAACGGAATATCGTCCCCACTAGGTCCACCTCCACCACCTGGACGCGTTAATTCTTTATACCGCAAGACGAGAATCAAATAGGTTTTCTTATCTATTTCTAAAGTAACACTCGTTTTCGGTTTCCCAGAACCATGAGAAAACTCATATGTTAATTGTTCCCAAGTAAATCCTTGAACCTCTGCCGCTTCTAAAAGATCATTAAAATCTTTAAACAGACTGGCAAATTTCGCTTTTTCTTCCTGTTCATTAGGTAAGTTTTCAAAATTTTCGACACCAGCATTTTCAAACACCTCTTTAATTTCATGGTAAATTTGATTCATCTTAGTTAAGTTCTTTTCTAACTTGTCCACAAATAAATCAATAGGTTTATCGCCTGAATATAATTTGAGTGCCGCATCGACGTTTTTCTCCATAGTATTTGGTTTTCGATAATAACGGATGGTGCCATGTGGCTTTTCTTTTCCAAACAAACGATTCGTTCGAGAAAAAGCTTGAATAATATTTTCATACTTCATCAATTTGTCTAAATAAAGGGTATTTATCCATTTTGAGTCAAACCCTGTAAGCATTTGGTCCACAACAATTAATAAGTCAATTTGTTTTTTTGGTTCACGTTCAATAAATTTATATTGAAACTTGTGTGCCAAGCGATGAGAAATATCTTGTTTGAATTTTCCGTGAGTGCCAATTTCAAAACTTTGCCCATATCTCTTATTGTAATCTTCAATAATTTCAACAAGACCATCTTCTTTATAAGCAACGTCACCACCATTATCAATGGTTGAATCAAATAATGCGGTCGTTTTTAAGTCAGGTTTTGCAATTTTTAATAACCGATAATATTTAATAGCTTCTGGAATACTGCTAGTTGCAAAAATAGCATGAAATTTCCCCGCTCGGCTCAAAGTCATCCAATTATTAACAATATCTTCGACCACTTTTTTTTGATGTTCGCTACCCACATTAATTTTTGTTGGATCTATATATAATTTTTTTAAACCAGGATATTGCGTTTTTGGTAAATAATCTTCTATTCCCTTGTGATAAATACCTTTATCATCTTTGAAGCCTGCCATTTTTATTTTATCCATAAATTTATAAAACACTTCAGATTTGGCGGGGTCGCTAATCGCTTCTTCTTCATTTGTTGCTTTTGCTTCGTGAATTGCCACAACTTTACGAACTTCGTTATCTTTGAAAGTTGATACTTTACAAGGGTCAAAACCAAGAACGTTTTTATCCCTAATGCCATCAGCAATTGTGTATCGATGTAACTCGTCACCAAACACATCTGAGGTAGTGTTATGTTTTCGTTCATTTTCATCTTTTATTGGCGTCCCAGTAAATCCGAAAAAGATGGCCTCTGGAAATGTTCTTTTTATCGTTAACAGCATATCTCCAAAAGTAGAACGATGAGCTTCATCTATAATAAACGCCATTCGTTTTTTATTCATATTTTCAATATCTTTGGCATTCATCCCCCCCTCATCATCTTTAATATTACTCATTTTTTGAATCGACGTCACAAGCAACGTATCAGCTGGATTTGAACTTTTAAGTTTCGTTTTTAGCACTGCGGTATTTTCAGTAGCTTGAACAGATTCATTTTCATCAGCAAATCCACGATATTCTCGCAGTGATTGTGTGCCAAGCTCAATTCTATCCATCAAAAAAATGACTTTATCCGCATCTTGTGAGTTTGCAATAAGCTGTGCCGATTTGAAACTTGTCATGGTTTTTCCAGAACCAGTTGTGTGCCAAATATAGCCACCACGTTGATTTTTCTCATCCCATTGAGTTTTAGAAACCTTATCAGAAATAGCATTTGCTGCATAATATTGATAACTACGCATGACTTTTAAAATGCCATCCGTATCATCTGCGACAGTGTAAAAACCAATCAATTGATGAGCCATCGGAATCGAAAGCAAACTCGCTGCAATGTCTTTCCAATTTTTTACAATTTCATTGTTAAAGTCTTCCCAGTGGAAATAATAGTCTGGGTTAAACTTGTTATCTGGTCCTGGATTTGCGAAATATTTTGTTTCATTAGGTTCCATCGCAACAAATATCTGAACTAAAGAGAATAGCCCTGTAAAGATTCCTTCGCCCGCATATTTCTCGATTTGATTAGATGCTTGGCTTACAGGAATACCGCTTCTTTTTAATTCAATATGGAATACAGGCATTCCGTTAATCAGAAGCATGACATCTCCTCGGCGATTATTAAGGATTTTAGACTTCGTTGGAAACTTAGGCTGTTGCGCAATTTGATATCTGCTCTGTCCAGCTGCTATCTCACGACGATCATAAATCTTTAGACTTACTTCTTTCCCAAAATGAAGTATATCTTCTGAATTATCTCGTTTTATCGAAATGGTCTTCCCGTTAATGAAACTGTTTAATTTTAACGGTGTGCGTAAATTATTGATTTGTTCAATAATTTGTGCCATTTCACCCGATGTTAAAGGCTGACCATTTAAACGGTCTAGCTCTTTATTATTGTCATATAAAATTTTCGCCCAATTATCGATTAATTCTTGTTCTGTCGGATTTTTTAGTACTTTTCTCTCCCAGCCTTTGGTAAATAGGAGGTTGATTAAAGCTTCTTCAAAATCAGATTCTTTTGTAAAAGTTGTCATTATTTTTGTCTCCTAAATAAACATTTTTTCAAGCATAGCTTTTTTGATATTTTTTAACTTATCAAGCTCACGCTGATGAAGGGTAATAAGATTGTCGAGTTGTTTGAAAAAGATGCCGATTTTCGTTTGTTCTTCATAACTAGGTGTCTTAATCTTCAAATCAGATAGTATTTTCTTATTTAGCCCTCCACGAGTTCCATCGCCAGATGATGACATTCGAAGTTCGTCGTATCTATTACCCAAGTTCTGAAATACAAACTCATAATATAATGTTTCGTCGGGTTCGATTGCTGCGATTGACTGATTTGTTGTAAGCTGAACCTCGTTAACAGCGACTATTCCACGAGTTTTACCTTGACCCGCTAACGCAATCAAAATTGAATTTTCTTTCACCCATCTTGCACTTGAATTATCCAAACCTACTTTTGAAATCATGTCATTGGTACCAGTTAATCTTTTTTTATTAACTTCCCCTGAAGACATCCAAGGTATTTCTTTTGGCTCCCAATATTCGGGCTTCTGAGTGCTAGGTGTTCCACCCGCAAGAATATTTGAATGGTCACCTAACTTCCGCTGTTCCCAAGCGTCAGTAAACCCATCAAAGCGAACTTCGGGAAATTTTTCTCCTTTTTTCGGGAACATTTTTTCAAGCATAGCTTTTTTTATATTAACAGTCTTTTCATACTTACGCTGATGAAGGGCGATGAGGTTGTCGAGGTCGGCAAAGAACACGCCAACGCGTTTCTGTTCATCAATGTTCAATGGGATATTGATGTCCAACTCGGTTAACATATCCATAACGATGTAAGGAATATTCCCCGTTCTTGCTTCTTCTGATATTTTGCGTGGAAGTCTATTTCCGATTTCTGAATATAAGAAACTCCTATCGGCGCGAAAACCTGTTAAGACGTATGTACGTTGGTATGCGTTGAATTTGCCATCCGCCAAGTGCATATATCCAACCGTTGCCCCATTGCCCGCTATGGTTATTGCAGGGCCTTCAAATGCAGGAATGTCGATTCTATACTTCTTTATACCTGATGTATAAAAATCAAATTTGCCGTCTTCGACCATTGCATTTGCATCCAACTTTCCCGTTGTCACATCAACGAACTCACCCAACTTCCGCTGTTCCCAAGCAGTAGCATTTTCTCCATTAAATTCTTTGAAACGAATCTCTGGAATTTTCTTTTTTTCTTCCATACTACTCACCTTTAATCAGCGATTGAAATTCGCTAAGTCCTTTTATATCAAAGTCAGATCCATCAAGTTCTCCAATCATCTGAATCAATGACTGTTCGACTTTTACTAATTCATCCGTAACATCCGCATATGTTACGGCATATTTATCGGTAAGCTCTGCAATTTCGCTAACTAATTTATTCAAAACAGTATCTGGCAACTCGCTAATGCCATTAACAATAGGTGAAATCCACTTTTGTGATAATAATGCGCTTGCTTCATCATCTGACAGTGATTCAATAACCACCTTTGTTTTTAAATGAAGTTCGTTATCTGCTTTTTTCACTTCTGCTTTTATTCGCTTTTCTTCAGCCATTAAGTCTGAAACTATTACAACTTTAGCCTCAAAGCTATCCTCGGGGAAAGAGAATTTTGCTTGCAGTTGTTTCAGATAGGCATTAACTTTTGCTTTTGCATAGGTCTTATCTTTTTTGGATTCAATATGATGCCATGCAACTTCGGTATGTTGCGCAATAAAATCTAGTTGTTCTGCCTTTTTAGCCTTTGCATCTAATAAACGACTATAAGCATTAAGTCCATCAATTTCAAGATTAGACACTTCTGAATAAATTTCTTTAATTTGCTTATTCACCTCTGCAGTCACAAATGCGTCGTTTGAATCGTTTAGAATGCTTGAATCTTTTTCTTCTTCACTAAATGATTCAATGATTTCACTGTATTCATTGACAATTTCCAACAAACGATTTTGTTTCTCGGTCAATTTCAATAACTCTTCAGATAAAAGAGATTTCTGAACTAAGTCAAAAGGTAAGATATGTCCAATAAAACCGTCTTGAACTTCAGTATCTTTTCCATCTTTCTTCTTAATGACGATGTTTTCATCAACTTTTTTCACAGCCCCAAAACCTTCTGTTTGAATCATTTCAAGATCAATAGATATAATTTGCCATTCGTCATCTAGCACTTGATATGCTTGATATTTATCAACTAACGGTGTCCCATTCAAGCTATCGAAAATATAATGACTTAACCTTGTTTCTTCTTGTGGTATTTTCACTTTGGTTGACTCATCAATAAGTTCTAGAACTAGGTATTCCCGCAACCCTTTAAACGCATTTTTATAATTTGATGTAAAAGATTTCACTTGTTTATTTGCAAGAATAGCTTGTTTCACGTTATCAACTTTAACTGTTACATAAGGCGAGCCATTGTCTTCAAATAAAGCTTGTTTTAAGTTAGGAAATGCTTCCCAATATCCGTTAAGACGATTAATTTCAGATTTTGGTATGCCACCAAACATGGTCGCATAAATATCCCATGATTCATTTGCTTCAGCTGAATCAATATACCGTGGAATATTTAAATTGTAGTCATTTTCTCGAATTTCATTTTTAGTTACCACTCGTGAATATTTTTCAATCTTTTCTCTATTTATAACCGTATCGACGATTTTTTTAATGTCGGATGCTTGTAATTTATTATTTTTCCCTTCTTTGATAAAGCCTTTTGAAGCATCAACGATCAGTACATCATCATTTTCTCGTTGTTGTTTGAGAACCAGAATAATAGTCGGGATGCTAGTACCAAAGAAAATATTTGCTGGGAGGCCAATAATTGCATCAATTTTATCTTTTTCAATTAGATTTTTCCGAATTTCTCCTTCTTCCCCACCACGAAACAGAACGCCATGAGGCAAAACGATCGTCATGATACCATTTGATTTAATATGAAATAAATCATGAAGCAGGAAAGCGTAATCTGCTTTTGTTTTAGGCGCAAGACCGTATTCTGCATAACGTGGATCATTGTCTTTATTTGAAGGGTCCCATTTTTGAGAATACGGTGGATTTGAAACAACGGCATCCACATATAAAGGGTCATAAGTATTTACTGGATCATTATCATCAAAGAATGGCCAATCTTCTTCTAAGGTATCGCCATTTCTAGTCATAATATTATCAGGTAAAACCCCACGCATCACTAGATTCATACGAGTCAAATTATAAGTATTCCCTTTCAACTCTTGCGCGTAATACTTAATATTGTTTTCATCATTAATATGTTTAGCAACAGATTGACCAATATTAATTAGTAATGAACCCGAGCCACTCGTTGGATCATAAATTTTTATTTCATCACGATCCTTAACGTGATTTGCAACAATTTCTGACATCAATAATGAGACTTCATGAGGCGTATAGAACTCTCCCGCCTTTTTACCAGCATTTGCGGCAAACATACTGATTAGGTATTCATAAATAAAACCGAGAACATCATAGTCCTGTTTACCATTCATTGGAATTACCTTAATAAGTTGAATCAAACTACTTATTGCTTTGGTTTGTGAAGCAGCAGAATCACCTAACTTGGTTAATCCAGTTTCTAAAGTAGTAAAAATTCCATCAAAAACCTTCTTATGGCTTGAATTAATCAAACGACTAAAAGCAGATAATGCATCATGTACATCAGATACATTAAAGTCTATCCCTTTTTCAATCCATGTAGAAAACAAATTATCATATGAAATGAAATAACCAATATTTTGTTGGATAAATTTCACCTGTTCTTCATCTTCTTCGGTTAAATTTTTGATGTCCTCTTCATCGTAATCATTTTCCTTTAAAAAACGGACTTCCTTATCTGAAAGGAATTTATAAAAAACAAATCCTAAAATATAATCCTTATATTCGTTGGCCTCAATTTTTGAACGCATTTCATTTGCTGAAGCCCATATTTTTGATGCTAATTGCTGTTTGTTCATAGCTATTGCTTTCCTCCAATTGTTACTTTTCTTCTGATTTCTTAATTTCTATAATATCTCCAATATCAACTTCCAAGACTAAACAGATTTTCACCAATGTTTCTAACGACACAGTTTCATCTCGTCCCATCTTTGCAATGATATTCGTGCTGATATTTGCTTCGTCCTTCAACTGAGTTTTGTTCATCCCTTTATCAATAAGAATTTTCCAAAGCTTATTATAGCAAATCGGTATCATCTAGTCAGCTCCTTCTATAAAACTACAAATACCATTATATTATATCACGAAACATCAAGAAATAATACCATCTAAATCATCTTTTTTTACTGACGCTTGGGAACAGCGGAAGTTAGGTGACCATTCAAATATTCTTGCGGGTGGAACACCTAGCACTCAGAAGCCCGAATATTGGGAGCCAAAAGAAATACCTTGGATGTCTTCAGGGGAAGTTAATAAAAAAAGATTAACTGGTACCAATGACATGATTTCAAAAGTAGGTTTGGATAATTCAAGTGCAAGATGGGTGAAAGAAAATTCAATTTTGATTGCGTTAGCGGGTCAAGGTAAAACTCGTGGAATAGTCGCTGTTAACGAGGTTCAGCTTACAACAAATCAGTCAATCGCAGCAATCGAACCCGACGAAACATTATATTATGAGTTTGTATTTCAGAACTTGGGTAATAGATACGACGAACTTCGAATGTCATCATCTGGCGATGGAACTCGTGGAGGGCTAAATAAGAAAATACTATCTGATTTGAAGATTAAGACACCTAGTTATGAAGAACAAACGAAAATCGGCATCTTTTTCAAACAACTCGACAATCTTATTACCCTTCATCAGCGTAAGTATGTTTATAATAATGAATAGTTTATAATAATGGATAGTTTATAAGAAAGGAATGAATTACATGAACAACCAAGAATTTTTACACACCTACTTCAAAAAATGGGTAGCAACCTACAAAGTCGGCGCAATCCGAGATGTAACCATGACGAAATATCAAATGAGCCATCATTGGTTGCAACAACTTGTGCCGAATCTTAAGCTTTGTGAGGTAACACGTTTATCCTATCAAGGACTACTAAACGACTATTCCCAATTCCATGAACGAATAACAACGATGGATTTTCACCATCACGTCAAAGCAGCTATCTTGGATGCCGTTGACGAAGGGCTCATCGATCGAGATCCCACCCGACGTGCAATCATCAAAGGAAAACCACCACGCCCAAAGAAAAGCAAATTTCTCAACCAGTTTGAATTACAATCTTTAATTAGCCATTTAAATCTAAAAGAAGAGATAAATTGGGACTGGCTTATCTTATTAATCGCAAAAACTGGGCTCCGTTTTTCTGAAGCACTCGGTCTTACACCTAGCGATTTCGATTTTGCTAGACAGACCATCTCTATCAACAAAACTTGGGATTACAAAAAAAATGGTGGATTTCAACCTACTAAGAACAAATCTTCCGTTAGAAAAGTGTCGCTTGATTGGATGACCGCTATTCAGTTTGTAGGGCTAATTAAGGATAGACCTATCGACCAACCTATCTTCGTAAGAGAAGGGCAAAAAATTTACAATTCAACACCTAATGGCATTCTGGCTCGTCACTGCAAATCTCTAGGCATTACCATTATTTCAATCCATGGTTTGCGACATACACACGCTTCATTGCTTCTTTTTGCTGGCGTCTCAATCGCCAGCGTATCAAGGCGACTTGGTCACTCTAGCATGAGTACTACGCAAAACACATATCTTCATGTTATTCAAGAATTAGAAAATCAAGATACAGACATAGTAATGCGGTGTTTAGCTAATCTTCAATAACTATTTATGGACTCTCCTGCACATTATTTAGCGGAGAGTTTTTATTATTTTCCCAATATGATGTGTTCTATGACATCTATTTTGGAGTGACAACCTAAAAGCACAAAAAAGTATCCAAGCCACTAACTCAACAGCCCTTCGACCGCTGTAACCAACCCGCACACTCAGCGGTTACCCTAAAAATCGCATCATATCGCCATTTCAAACACTTAAAAAGGCTCTCTAGACACAAGTCCAGAAAGCCCAATAAGTCTTGTAAATAAAGGGTTCAAGCCCTATTTTACCCGTTGTAGCAATGCTACCAACTCAACGTGATGTGTCTGCGGAAACAAATCAACAGGCTGCACCTTCTCAAGCGCATATCCCAGTTCTTCAAATCGCACGACGTCACGCGCAAATGTGGCTGCATTACACGAGATATAGACAATACTGCGTGCGCCCACATGAACTGCCGACTTGATAAAAGCCTCATCAAGTCCTTTGCGTGGTGGGTCAACGACAATCACATCGGGTTTTATCCCCTCAGAAAGCCAGTCAGCCATGACAGTCTCGGCTTTTCCTGTCACATACGTTGCATTTGTGATAGCATTCACTTCAGCATTTCTCCTAGCATTTTCAACCGCAGTCGCAACGACCTCGACACCATAAACGTGCGCAACTTGCTGAGCGAGCGACAGCCCAATCGTTCCAATGCCCGAGTAGGCATCGATGACAATGTCGCTAGGCTGCAAGTCTGCAAATTCAATCGCTTTGGTGTAAAGAATTTCAGCCGCTTTCGTGTTGACTTGGTAAAATGATGGCGCAGAAATCTCATATTTGTGACCGAGCATAACATCCGTGATGAAATCTTGCCCATATAACACCTGCCAATCACTACCAAAAATGGCATTGCCAGTGGTCGTATTAACATTCTGCATGATTGATTTTATGGCTGGAAATTGTGTCGTCAGTGCATTCAAAACATTATCAACTTTGAAAAATGCTACCTTGCGCGTCACAAAAATAACCATGATTTCACCAGTCGCATGCGCACGGCGAACGACAATATTTCGCATAAAACCAGTATTTTCAACTTCATTATAAGCCTTGAGACCGCATTTTCGTAGCAAATCACGCGCAAAAACGACAACTTCATCAATCTCAGGTTGCTGAATGAAAAAATCTTCAACAGGAACGAGCGCATGCGAATGTTTGCGGAAAAATCCAGTTTCTAGCACACCATTAACCGCACGCACAGGAATGCTAGCTTTATTGCGATATTTCGTAACATCTGGACTAGGAATCGTCTCAGCAACAGGAAAATCAGCTTTACGCGCTGTTTTAGACAGCAACTCAACAATCTGCTTACGTTTAAATTTCAGCTGCTCGCCATAATCAAGATGTCCAAAATCAGCAATCCCAGTCCGCAAATAATCAAGATTGATATCAGTCACGCGATGCGGTGAAGTCGTCAAGTAGGTGTCAACCTTACCAAATCCGAACTTCTTTCCCGTTTTCAGCACACGC
This sequence comes from Pseudolactococcus hodotermopsidis, assembly GCF_011170085.1. Taxonomy (GTDB): domain Bacteria; phylum Bacillota; class Bacilli; order Lactobacillales; family Streptococcaceae; genus Pseudolactococcus; species Pseudolactococcus hodotermopsidis. Next base: position 15,711 of record NZ_BLLI01000005.1, read on the forward strand.
ATTTTGATTCGCTCGCTAGGCAAGGCATTCTCGACAAAAAATGGATAACCGTCAATTTTGACAACACCAGCACCCTCATGAGTCAAATCAATCACGTCCACTTCAAAAATATCATTTTTATTAAAATTAGTCATATCTCATTATAACACATCTTTTGAGGTGACAAGTCTGCGCATTAAAAAAACTGAGTTGTTTCACTCAGTTTTACATATGAAAAATGATCAAACCAACAAATTCTTCCGCAACTTCTCCTGTTCAGTCAAACTAAATTTCAAGCCTTCCGAAACAAATTCATCAAATCCACCATACAAACGCAACATTTCATCATAAGCTACCTCAAGATTATCCTTTTTGACCGTCAGCATATCATACAAATTAGCCAACAAAACCGAATCACTGGTCACATCACGATAATCCGCCATTTTCGCCGTTACCATATCAGCATTATAAATATTTGTGAGCAGAAAATCTGCCAAAATCGTTTCTTTAGGCACACCTAAAATACCCAGAATTATCGCAACCCCAAAGCCTGTTCGGTCTTTTCCGCCACGACAATGCTGAATAATCCCGTAATTGTCCGCATTGAGATAAACTTCCAGCATTTGCCGATAAATAGCACGGTTGCCCGCATCTGTCACAAAAGTTTTCATCATGTCAAGCATATCTTGCCTAACAGTCATGAACTTCTCCGTTTTACCCGCTTGAATCAGCTCAACCGATGACTTGCGCACGGCGTTTTTTAAGTCGCGAGACTCACTCGCATACTCAGCAAGCTCGGCTTTGGGTGCAAGCGCATGGTAAGCAACACCACCTATCTCAGGATCGGGCTCAGTCGCCCGCTCAAAATCGCTGCGAAAATCAATAATCGTCTTTATCCCAAAATCATCCCGCAAGCTGTCTGCCTCTGCTGGATAAAGCTTAGAGAGTGCATCACTGCGGTATAAAATGCGAGACTTTACCTGACGACCAGATGTCGTCTCGTATCCACCAAAATCACGGAAATTATCCAATTTTTTGAAAGTCATTTTTCTCCTCACTAAAACATCAGAAAATTATTTCCGATACATTTTGAATTGTAAAAATAAGTCATTATAAATCCCCAAATATTCGGGTCCGAGATTTTTATAAACTTCCAAATGCGCAATTACCGCCTCATCTGGATAAAATTGCTTATCATTTTTAATCTCGTCAGGCAACAAGCTTTCAGCTTTGCGGTTGGGGGTCGCATAGCCAACGTATTCAGCATTTTGCGCTGCATTTTCAGGGTCTAACATGAAGTTAATGAAAGCATATGCCGCCTCGTAATTTTTGGCTGTTTTGGGTATCACGATATTGTCAAACCAGAGATTCGAGCCTTCGCTCGGTACTATATAATGCAGATGTTCGTTTTCATCGACCATTTCTGCCGCCTCGCCAGAAAAAGTTACCGCTGCCGCTGCCTCGTTGTTAATCATGTACTGCTTGATTTCGTCAGCAACAATCGCCTTGACGTTAGGTGACAGCAACTTCAAATGTTTATAAGCCAAGTTGAGCTGCCCCATATCAGTCGAGTTGAGCGAGTTGTTTTCGGCATTTAGCGCCATGCCGATAATCTCACGCGCACCGTCAATCAACATCAGATTATTTCGATAAGTCTCCGACCACAAATCATTCCAATGCTCAGGCGCATTTTTGACAAATTTATCATTGTAAACAATGCCGACTGTTCCCCAAAAATAAGGAATCGAATAGTTATTTTCAGCATCAAAATCAAGATCAAGAAAACGACTGTCAATATTAGCCAAGCCCTTAATCTTCGACTTATCAAGCTTGACCAACAAATTCTCCGAAATCATCTTGTCAATCATGTACTCGCTTGGAATCGCGATGTCATAAGTCGTCCCACCTTGCTTAACCTTGGTATACATGGCTTCGTTCGAGTCAAAGGTCACATAACTGACCTTATATCCCGTCTCTTTTTCAAACTTTTTGAGCAATTCTTCGTCAATATAATCGCCCCAATTGTAAATGGTAAGCTGATTAGTGAGACTTGATGTGCCGCTATCCGCGGACAATTTGACGGAGAACACCCCAAGCACAGCAATAATAGCTAGAACGCCGCCCATAAAATACACTAATCTTTTCATTATTTATCAGAATCATCCGTCTCAAAATTAACTTTTGGTGCATTTTTTGCCGATTCATCAGCAGTGAAATATTCTGCCTTATCAGCACCTTTCATACTTGCCACGATTGAGCTTGGAAACATTGAGATTTTCGTATTATAGGTTTTGACAACCTTGTTATATCTCGTTCGCGCAACCGCTATCCGATTTTCAGTACCAGCGATTTCATCTGATAACTGGATAAATTGCTTGTCAGCCTTAATGTCAGGATAAGAAACTTGCAAAGCAACCATCGCACGATAAGCAGAAGTCAATTGGCTGTTTGCTGTCGCTGTTTCAGAAACCGTACTTGCCTGTTTCATCGCATTTTGCGCATTAGCAATCTCTTCAAAGATTTTATCCTCATGATTCGCATAACCTTTTACGACCTCAACCAAATTCGGAATCAAATCGTTGCGCCGTTGTAGCTGCGTATCAATGTTGGCATAAGCCTCATCCACATTATTTTCTTGTTTCGCAATACCATTTCCAAGACCAAAAAATGCTACAATTACAAGCGCAAGAACGGCAACAAGACCAACCACAAGACCATTTTTTTTGATAAAATTCATTTTATTCTCTTTTCTATATATTAGCGCATTCAAATCAAAAAATGAACACACATTGTCATTATACCATAAATTAACGCCCAGCACCGCCACCAGAAGATGAGCCACTGCCAAAACCGCGACCACTCTTACGCGACGATGAGCCACCAGAACCACGACCACCGCCACGATTGTTGAGTAAGGTCATAATCAACCACAATATAATGTCGCCATGCCCTGTCGCAACCGCTAAAATGACACCGATAATGATGACAACAAGCAGAATAAGACCCGCAAAACTATCATTTCCCTCCTCAGGTTTATTAACACCTGAATTTTGAGTTGACGTTTGCGCACCAGACACTTGCAATTGCCCCGTCAAAACACCTGAAATCGCCGTAATTGTCTTTGAAATTGCCGTATCATAATCATTTTTATCACGATAAGGTACAAAATCATCGTCCAAAATTCTACCAACTTTGCCGTCATTAAGCTCGCCCTCAAGCCCATCACCAACCTCAATCCAGACACGTTTTTCTTGCTTAGCAATTAAAACAAGCAAACCTTTATCACTATTACCACCAATTCCAGTTTTCTCGAAAACCGTATTAGCATAATCTTCAATCGTGTGGTCTTTCAGTGTTGGCACAGTCAAGACGATAACCTGCGCCACATCAGTCACATCAAGCCTATTCAGCTCACTATTCACAACATTTTCAGTCGTATCCGTCAGCATAGCTGCATCGTCATAAACATAAGTACCATTTTGCCAAACAATCTTTTCAATGTCGTCAGCACCATTTTCATCGTTGCGCCATTTAAAAAAGCCAAAAACGCCAGCCACAGCCACTAGTACAACGGTTATCACGATAATTTTTTGCGTGAATTTATTTTTCATCAGCAGACCTCATAATCATATAATAGCCAATAACAAGCAAAATTGAGAGGATAAAAACAAGTGCGCTCAAAGCGTTGATTTCAAGCGAAATGCCTTGTCGCGCCCGAGAATAGATTTCGACGGATAAAGTCGAAAAACCATTGCCTGTAACAAAGAAAGTCACGGCAAAATCGTCCAGCGAATAAGTAAATGCCATAAAAAATCCTGCAATAATCCCAGGTGTCAAAAAAGGCAAAATAACCTCTGACATAGCTTGACGATGTGTTGCACCCAAATCATAAGCCGCATTGACCATATCAGCATCCATTTCTTGCAAACGTGGCAAAACCATTAGCACAACAATGGGAATCGAAAAAGCAATATGCGCTAGTAAAACAGAGGTAAAACCGAGTTTAAAACCGATTGAGGTCAGCAATATCAAGAAACTTGCACCAATCATCACATCTGGCGAAACAAGCAAAACGTTATTTAAAGACAAAATCACATTTTGCGGTTTTTTCCTAGCTTGATTGATATAAATTGCACCAAATGTTCCAATAATCGTTGCCAAAAATGCTGAAAGAAATGCTAGTAAAAAAGTTTGTACGACAATCAGAATCAGCCGTTTATCAGCAAATAAATCTTGAAAATACTCGAAAGTAAAACCTGTAAAAGCAGTCATATTTCCATTTGCATTAAAAGCATAGAAAATGAGATAAAAAATCGGCAGATATAACAGTGCAAAGACGGCTATCAAATATAGATTTTCAAATTTGAATTGACGTTTCATAGCTTATCACCTCGCTCCCGTGTCAAGAACATGACCACAAACATTGTCACAATCAAAACCATACCAATGGTTGCACCCATGCCCCAATTTTGCGTGACGAGAAAATGTTCTTCTATCGCTGTGCCAAGCGTAATCACGCGATTGCCACCAATCAAGCGCGTTAGCATAAAGAGACTCAGACTAGGAATGAAAACTGCCTGAACGCCCGCTCTCACGCCATTCATAGACAGAGGAAAGATAATCTGAGTAAAACTCTGACGGCGCGTTGCGCCCAAATCGTAACCAGCATTAATCAAATTGTCATCAATCTCATCAATAGCGTTAAAAATGGGTAGCACCATAAAAGGAATCTCGATATAAGCCGCAACGAAAATGAAAGAGAAATCGGTAAAGAGAATCTGCTGCGAGCCAATTCCCATGAAATTCAGAAAACCATTAACCGCACCATTTTGCCCGAAAATGCCGATAAAAGCATAGGCCTTGAGCAAAAGATTAATCCACGTCGGCAAAATAATCAGCATCAGCCAAAGTTGCTTATGCTTGAGTTTGGTCAGAAAATAAGCCGTCGGATAACTGATAATCAGCGTTGCGACTGTGATAATGCCCGCATAAATCACGGAATTGACCGACATTTTCAGATAAGTCCAGCTGGTAAAATAAGTCGTATAATTACCCAAAGTCGCCCGACCGTCAATATCAAAAAAAGATTTGTAAATCAGCAAGATAATCGGCGCAATCACAAAGAGGAAAAGCCAGAGCCAATAAGGCGCGGCATAAAATTTATTTTTTTTAGTCATCATTTTTTTCCGTTTTTTCAATCAATTTAACATGCCAACGATGATCAGCCTGAGTCATTTCTTGCATTGTGTTAATCAGCATAACAAGCCAAACGAAAGCGATAGCAAAAGAGATAATCTCAAAAAAAGTAAGCGACAAATAATGAACCCCCTTAAAGAGAATCGCTGCTAATATCAACAGTCCCATTGTTACCGCCGAAACAATCATAAATTCCTTAGAAATATCGGGTAGCAGCCATTTTAACAAAAGAATCAAAACGCCAATAGACATGACAATCCCATAAGCTGCCCAGTTATGGACAAGGCGTGTCCATGAGCCGATATTAGCTGGAAAAATGCCAACGCAGGCAATCAAAAGCGCTAGCAGATAGTAGAAAAAGCGCACCACACGAGCCTTAGCCGTATAATAGCTACTGCGAGAAAACTCGGAAAAAAGATAATCCGTAATCGTCAGCAAAATCAGCGCCGAAAAAACCAACGTGAAGTTAAATTGCCAGTTATCTGTTGCCCTAGCCGTTCCTAAAAAACTGAAATTTATCTGCCACCAATCCTTTTGACTATTCATCGCCATAGCAAGGAAAATACCGCCAATCGAAGTCGTAAAAAGCATATTTATCAGGTCAGACACTCGCACAGAAACAGCAGCTGAAATCATAAAATAATTCATAATTGCCGAAAAAACTAGGACAAAAAGCGAGGCTGTTACTGGGTCAAAGCTAACACCGTTAAACGTGTGGCGCATGACATAGAAAATAATTGCCGCAATCGCCAAAATAACAAGTGTATAAGTCACTGTAAGCGTCAAAGTTTCACGTAATTTAGTCAACCAATGACGTTTGAGCTTGATGTGTTGCGACTTGATATAAGCCACCAGAAAAGAGAAAAAACCAGTCACAGCACCAAAAGCAAGCGTAACATTCCCAACGGTTACAATTTCATCGCCTGTCAAAATAATCTGCTCTTGTTTTGTCATGATAAAGGCAATCAAAGCAGCAAACCACGATAAAAGGCTCGGAATTAAAAGTCTGTGGAGAGAAAAATTTTGCCGACTCCCCGACACATTATCGGTCAGTTTGATAACAAATTTATCATCCCGCGTTTCAAGAATCAGCGCATTTTCCTTGCCAGCAACTTCTTCTGTGAGTTGGCGGGCTATCTCTTCAGGTAATTCAATGTATTTTTTCATGGTTTTACCTTTCTAAGAATAGTATTAAACTTCTTGGTCAACCTCTTCTTCGCGAATCGCATTGATAATCCCTGCCTCAGCGACCTCATCCTCAACATACTCCTCAATCCGCGCATCAAATTCAGCCTCTGTCTCATTAAGTCGCATGATGTGAATGTCCTCAGGCTCAAAATTCAAACCAATCACCTCGCCAACAATCGCTTGGCGCGTCGAGTGAATCATCCATTCTTGACCCAGCTCATCAACAGCAATAATCTCATAATGCACCCCACGAAAAAGCTGTGTCGTCACCTTGACAACCAGTTTGCCCTCGTCTGGCAAAGTCAACTGCAAATCTTCGGGACGAATCACCACTTCAACCGGCTCATTCTTCTTCATACCGCCGTCAACCGCCTCAAACTGCTTACCATTAAACTCAACCAGATAATCATCCAGCATAATCCCCGTAACAATGTTGGACTCGCCAATAAACGTTGCCACAAAGCGATTGATTGGCTCATCATAGATGTCAACAGGCGTGCCAGACTGGACAATTTCGCCCTCATTGATAACAAAAATCCAGTCACTCATGGCAAGCGCCTCCTCTTGATCATGCGTAACAAAAACAAAAGTTATCCCAAGTTTTTGCTGCAATGCGCGCAGTTCATACTGCATCTCCGTGCGCAATTTCAAGTCGAGAGCACTTAAAGGCTCATCCAAAAGGACAACCTTAGGCCGATTGACAATGGCACGGGCAATGGCAACACGTTGGCGCTGACCGCCAGACAATTTCTGAATCCGCCGATGTTCAAAACCAGTCAACCGCACCATTTTCAGCGCCTCTAAAACACGTCTGTCAATTTCAGCCTTACTGATTTTCCGAATTTTCAAAGGAAAAGCAATATTGTCAAAAACATTTTTGTGTGGCAAAAGCGCATAATTTTGGAAAACCGTATGCACATCTCGCTTGTTAATCGGCACATCATTGATACGCTCGCCGTCAAGAAAAATATCGCCACTCGTCGCATCCATAAGCCCCGCAATAATATTAAGAATCGTTGATTTCCCAGAACCCGACGCCCCGAGTAACGTATAAAATTTCCCCGATTCCAGCTCGAAATTGATGTCGTTTAGGACGACTTGACCGTTGTCGTCAAAGATTTTTTTGACGTTTTTGAATTGGATGATTGGATTAGTTGTCAATTTTTTCTTCCCCCAAAATCCGAACCTCAGGCTCAAGCGTAATTCCCGAAGTTTTTTTAACCTGCGCAATCACATAAGCAATTAACTTCTCATAATCACTCGCCGTCCCATTGCCACGATTCACCATAAAACCCGCATGTTTTTCAGACACTTGCACGCCACCGATTTGGTATCCTTGCGCGCCAGATTCTTGGATCAGCTGACCAGCAAACTGCCCAACTGGTCGCTTGAAAACTGAGCCACAACTCGGATAATCAAGTGGTTGTTTCAATTCTCGCAAATGCGTCAGACGTGCCATTTCAGCCTTGATAAGTTGATAATCGCCATTGGACAGAGCAAATTTTGCCGAAAGTGCGATATAATGCGCAGTCTGTAAGAGCGATCGGCGATAACCAAACTGCAACTCATTAGCAGAAATCGTAAATATCTTGCCATTTTTATCCATGACTTGCACGCTTGATAGAATCGTTGCCATCTCACCACCATAAGCACCAGCGTTCATAAAAACAGCGCCACCGACAGAGCCAGGAATACCACAGGCGAACTCAAAACCAGTCAGCGAATTTTCAAGTGCAATCTGTGTCGTCTCAATCAAATTTGCACCTGCTTCAGCCTCAATTTCATAGCCGTCCGTGTGAATGGCGTTCATCTTTTCAAGTAAGATAACAAAACCACGAATCCCGCCGTCACGTACAATCAAATTGCTAGCATTTCCGAGAACAAGAAAAGGGGTCTGAGTCGCATTTGCCAACTTGACTATTGTTTGTAACTGTTTTTTATCTTCAGGAAAAGCTAGAAAATCAGCCTTACCACCAACTTTTGTAAAGGTATAATTTGCCAAAGGTTCATCAAATTTGATCAAAATCTCTGGTATTTTCTTAATAATTTCATTTTTAGTTATCATTTTAAGCTCATTTCATATTAAAAAATAGCTTGTACATTTTCGTACAATACTATTATTTTACCATATTTTAGCTAATTTTATCAGCGCAAATCTCTACAAACAACATTTTTATTGACAAAAACGTTCTTTGAAATTTTCAATCGTTTTTGAGTCTTTACGACAAGATAAACCAGTTGAATATTTTAATTGCCTAATTTCTTTCTAAAATTATCAATCTGCAATTGTTGATATTCCCGTACTGTTTTTTGTTCGTCTAACAATTTATTGCTCCGCTATTATTTTTTCTTTTATAATATCTTACCATATATTGGCACTCGATTTCATGTTCTCATAATACCATTTTAAAGGCTTTCACTCAATAAGCAACTATTTCACAACATTGACACCGACTGTGTCAACATGTAATTCTAGCAATTTGCCTGAAAAATTTTCAGCTTGAATTTTAGCTTTCAAATTCACCAGTTTAGCCACTGCTACCATGACCATAATCGTCGGCCCAGCACCTGATAAATAGGTCGCAAATGCTTGTTCAGCATGCCCAATCTCACGAATTTTCGCAAATTCTGGCACTAGACTGCCACGATAATTTTCATGGAATAAATCTTCTTCAATCATTTGTCCCGCAAGCAACATATTGCCTGTTAAAAGCGCTGCAATGGCAACATTTGCCACAGAACTGGCAGCTACGGCTGTTTTATAAGCAAACTCACTTGGTAGCACCTTGCGCGAATCGCTCGTTTTCAGCTCATAATCGGGAATAAAAGCAAGTAAACCAGTTTCTGGCATTTGCGCCACAACATGGCTTGTCTTGGCATCACGCGTACTGGCAATGACGAGATTACCAAAAATCGCAGGTGCCACATTGTCAGGATGTCCCTCAATTTTCGTCGCAAGTGCCAATTTTTCAGTCGGCGTCAACTGCAAATTCCCAAGCTGATTGGCAAGCTCAATTCCCGCTACGATAACCGAACTTGACGACCCAAGTCCGCGCGCTAGTGGAATATCACTCGTCATTTTAAGTTGATGAGGCGTGAGGTCGGCACACACTTCTAATGCCGTTTCAAGGAGCAGATTTCGTTCGTCGCAAGGCACTTCTGCACCCAAATCATGATGAATATGCCAAACATCCGATTGTGCCAGCACCTCAATTGTCAAATAAAGCGATACCGCAAGTCCAACAGAATCGAATCCTGGTCCGAGATTAGCAGATGTTGCGGGTACTGATATTTTCAAACTCATATTTTAAATCACCTTAATCGTATTACGCAAGGTAAAACCAGGCAAAGCTGAGATTTTCTCAACCAAACTATCAAACTGGTTCAAATCCATTTGATGTGAAATAATGGCAATACTTGCCCGATTTTCAGCCAAATTTTCTTGGAAAACTTGCCCAAATGACACATTTTCAGCCTCAAAAAGCTCAGCTAATTTCAAAAGTTGACCCGTTTTATCCTCAGTTTCAATGGCAAAATAATATTTGTCAAGCAAATCTTCTTTTTTCGCATAAACCGTTTCACGCGCAAAATTGTTAAATGGCGCAACTTTTTCGCCTTTAACAATACCATGCGCAAGGGCAATAATATCAGCAACAACAGAAGTAGCCGTTGGTTTTTGACCCGCACCAGGACCATAATACATGGCCTCACCAATACCGATAGATTCAACAAAGACAGCATTCATAACACCATTGACTGTCGCCAACTGATGATTTTTCGGCAAGAAAGTCGGCACAACCTCGGCATAAATACCAGATTCACGTTCAACAATTTCACCAACAAGTTTGATAACATAACCAAGTTTTTGCGCCAAAGTCACATCTTCAGGTGTGATATGTCGGATGCCCTCATGTCGAACATCCTCAAAGTTAATCGTCATGCCAAAAGCAAATTGACTGAGAATGACCATCTTATAGGCCGCATCAATGCCGTCAACGTCGTTTGTTGGGTCAGATTCGGCATAACCAAGGCGACTAGCCTCAGCCAGAGCCTCGTCATAAGTCCACCCCTCATCCACCATCTTGGTCATCATAAAATTGCTCGTACCATTTGCCACAGCAAGAATTTTCGTGATTTTGTCAGCTTGATAAGCACTCGCAAGCGTGCGCAAAATCGGAATGCCGCCCGCAACTGCTGCCTCATAGTAAAGTGCCACGCCATTATCACGCGCAATCGCAAGCAATTCAGCACCATGTACCGCAAGCAAATCTTTGTTAGCCGATACCACATGTTTTTTAGCTTGCAAAGCCTTTGTAATAAAAGTTTTTGCTGGTTCAATACGCCCCATTAGCTCGATAACGATGTCAATGCTAGCATCATTAAGAATTTCGGCAATATCCGTCACGAAATGATAAGCTTTTCCTTCCGCTAAAAGTGCATTTTTTTCAGCTTCATCCTTGACTAAAACCTTAGCAATTTTGATGTCAGCATTCGCCGCAGCCGTAATTTTCGCACCATTTTCCTTAAGCAAAAAAGGCACACCGCTTGCGACCGTCCCAAAACCGAGTAAAGCTATATTGATTGTCATATTAGACTCCTTTATTTGAGCTTCAAACTAACTTTCTAGGAAAGTTTGCGACTTCGTCGCACCGCTTTCAGCATCATGTTTTTAAATATTGTTATTACAATTATAACAGAATTTTCAGAACATTTCTATTGTCAGGCTTAGAAAGTTTTTATTATTTTTATCAGAATAATGCAACGATTAGCAATTTAGCGACTTTTCGTGTATAATTATATCAAAAGCAAACAAAGGATGTCAGCAAATGAAGTTAATTTTAGAGAAAATCAATAAAAAATTCGCCGAAAAAACGCTCTTTACGGACGCATCATTTACATTTGAAACAGGCAAAATTTATGGTTTATTAGGTCGAAATGGTGCTGGAAAAACAACGCTTTTTAATTGTATTTCTAAAAATATGTCGCTTGACAGTGGGCAAATTGCGCTGACAGACGAAACAGGAGAAGCTCATCAAGACTATGATAACACGGAAATTGGCTTTATTTATACGCAACCAATTTTGCCTAATTTTATGACCGCGGTGGAATTTGTTCAATTTTTCATTGACATCAACAGCACACGCCTTGTCACGCAAAAGACGGCGAGCGACTATCTGATTGCCGTTGGTATTCAAGAAATAGACCATAATAAATTACTCAAAGATTTTTCACATGGCATGAAAAATAAAGTTCAAATGTTAATCTCTGTCATAACCGAAACACCTGTTTTATTGCTTGATGAACCCTTGACAAGTTTTGATGTTATTGCTGCTCACGATATGAAAAAATTGATTTTATCTTTGAAAAAGGACACCGTTATCATCTTTTCAACGCACATTTTGCAACTAGCGCAAGATATGTGTGACGAAATCATCCTATTGCACAATGAAAAATTGACTGCTGTTAATCCTGAGATGATTCATGACAAGAACTTTGAGTCTGAAATCATTGAACTGTTAAGCGACAATTATGGTGTTGCCGATAAGGAAACTGCTCATGAATAATTTTATCAAACTCAACTGGTATTTTTTCCATTCTATCACTATCCATAAAGTTAATGGACTGATTTATTTTGCCAAGAAACTCCCATTTCTTGGTCAACATATTTCAGATACAATTTATAAAGACAAAGTGATTAAAAACGTTTTCTCCGTTCTTGTTAGCATTTTTAGTTTTTTGACTAGAACACTTCTGAGTGCCTTGATAGTGGGCATTTTTGCAGTAGCTTTTTCGGTCTTGGACGGTTTGATTCACTCAGGCAGACCTATGGGAATACTTGAGAAATCGCAGGCTCAAGCGGCCATTTTAGCCATGTTACTCATCACGGTTGTTTTGAAAAATAGCTTTAATCTTTTTTATGGGGCAATTTCAGAAGATATACTCGACTTTATTACCTATTTTCAACTTTCATATGTCAAAACAGTTACAACTCTAAGTTTTTATAAAGAATTAAACAAACTATTTTTCTATCTCCTACCACTCTTTACCCTAGCTACTCTTGCCAAAGCACAGGCGTTAAACTGCCTTTTGACTTACATTGCCTTTCAACTTTTTTTCTTCACGCTAGCACAATTTTTATCACGGAAAACGATTCCAAGCAGACTCCCAAAATCTCTTAAACTTGGTCTGTTTAGCACTTTATGTCTCATTTTTATTGGTCTTTTCCTTGTTTTTTATCTATTCATTGGAACAGCTGTTCTCTTCTCTCTTCCCCTTGCTTTACTATTACTTGTTATGTCAGCTTTCTTTATACGTCAAATTCTTCTTTTCAAAGGCGAAAAAAACTATATTGAAACACTTGTTAGCTCGAGTTATCTCGCAGTTGATGAACGTGCTATTGTCAAGTTAGCCTTGAAAACTAAAGAGTTTAATGAGGGTATCGCCATGCAAAAAAAATTGACTTATAATGGTCAACAAAATTTTGGCAAAGGCACCAGCATGCTCAATAAACTGTTATTTTATCGCTACAAAGATACTTTATATAAAGGGATTTACAAACGCCTTGCCTTATTTGGTCTCTTTTTGTTGCTCGTTATTGCAGCCGCTCTCATTTCTTTTGTCAATGGTAAACTTCTGTTCACGATAGATGAAAACGACTTATTAATTTTTTTTCCGGGTCTCTTTTTTCTCATGTATTGTATCGGCTATGGTAAAAAAATTGTTCAAATGTGCTTTTTAAATTGTGATAGTGCCTTACTCTATTATCCATTTTACCGTAAATCACAGACGATTTTATCAGGTTTCAATGAACGTTTCAAGAAAACTTTCATGCTCAATGGTATTATCATTCTCTGTATTTTTGCAGATACTCTTATCCTTTGTCTCATTTTTGGCAACCATATTTCGCCCAATTTCTATCTGATTTTAATACTCTTTTTAATCGCCTTGAACTTTCTCTTTTCATTCCATGAATTATTTGTTTATTACCTCTTACAACCTTATACCAGCGACTTAAACGTTGTCAATCCTGTTTATAGATTTATTTCATGGATTTTCTACATGATTTGTTATACGAGCTTGCAAATTCATCCAAAAGGTTATATTTTCCTTGCTATTTTGACGATTATCAGTCTTCTTTACGTCAGTATCGGTTACCTCATCATCAAACGCTATGCCCCTAAAACCTTTAGATTCAAAATATGAAAAATAATAAAGTCCAATTTCAACCCTGAAACTGGACTTTATCTATAGTTATAATCAATTACTTAGACTTTCCAAATAACCCTTTAACAGCTTGAACAGGCTTGTGATTCAGCAAATCAAGCATGGCAGTTAAGCGTTTAGGTGTCACAACGCCTTCGCTCATCATCGCAAGCCCACGCAAGGGTGTTTCCATAAGCGAAGCCTCAAACATCTTACGCCAACCATCGTCCTCCTCTTCTTTGGTACCCCCAGCCGTCAATGTCGCTTCTTGCTTGTTGCGCGCAACCTTGGCAATCGCTTTGCCGATAAGCGTGTGTTGAATATCACCAAGCGTTGAGTTGGCATGATAAGGCTGAGTTGGTAACTCTTGCGGTAACTCATTACCATAGATTTTGGCAAACTCTTCGTCAGAAATACTGAAAATACCTGTCTCGTCAATGGCACTTGCAATATTTTGATAAACAGCATTAACAGTTTGTGAAGGCTCAATACCCTGAATTTGAATTTCCCCACTTGCTTTTATATCACGGCTTGAAGCTGCGATTTGGACTGTATAAGTCCCCGTTTCAGTTACCCAGTCAGCTTTTTCAACATCATAATAAGCAAAAGTCCGATCATCGTATGAAAAATTGACGACTTTTTTCTCACCTGGATTGAGCGTAATTTTGTCGAATCCTTTGAGTTCGTGGGCGGGTCTTGGGCGTTTACTATCAGCTGGTGCTGCAATATAAAGCTGAACAATTTCAGCGCCTGTCATCTTGCCAACATTTTCAATCGTAACTTTAGCACCTGTCTCTGTAATCTGAGCCTTGCTATAAATAAAGTCGGTATAAGTCAAGCCGTAACCAAAAGGATAGGCAACATCGCAAGCCACCGTATCATAGTAACGGTAGCCAACAAAAAGGCTTTCGCGATAAGTAACAAGACGTGAGTTGGTCGCAAAATAGCGATAAGAGGGCGTGTCCTCAAGTTTCAAAGGCCAAGTTTCAGCAAGTTTGCCAGACGGCGACTGAGCACCAGTCAGCAAATCAGCAGTCGCTTGTCCTCCCGCCTGACCACAGAGATAAGTCAGCAAAATACCTTTAACTTTGTCTGCCCAAGGCATGGCAACAGGCGAACCACATTGCAAAACGACAATTGTTTGAGAATTAGCCTTAGCGGCAGTTTCAATCATATGATTATGCGAGTCAGGCATGGCAAGGGTTTCACGGTCAAATCCCTCACTTTCATAATCATCAGTCAATCCCACAAAAACAAGGACAAGGTCGCATTCACTTGCCAAACGTGTCACTTTCTCTAAGTCTTTGCCACTCGCGTACTCTAGCGCATAACCCGCAGTCTTTAGCGCATCAAAAGCGTTATCAACCTTAAATGGATTGATTCGACTTGAACCTGCACCTTGATAACGTGGTTTTTTGGCAAATTCGCCAATAATCGCAATTTTCTTATCTGCTGAGATAGGCAAAATTTGCGCTTCATTTTTTAATAAGACGGCTGATTCTCTAGCAATTTTGCAAGCAAGTTGGTGGTGTTTTTCCTTGCTAAATGTCGCTGCAAAATATTTATTTTTCTTAGCTTTAAGTGCGAGTTCGACCAAGCGAATGACACATTTATCCAAATCAGTTTCTGACAACTGACCAGTTTTAACAGCTTCCGCAACAATTTTATCCAAAAAATTACCAGAATTTGGCATTTCAAGGTCAAGTCCTGCCCTAACACCAATTACACGGTCATTTACCGCTGACCAATCGCTGATAACAACACCATCAAAGCCCCACTCATCACGCAAAATTTCCGTCAACAAGCGATGACTTTCACTTGTATAAATACCATTTAGCTTATTGTAACTAGACATGACTGTCCACGGTTGCGCATTTTTGACACATTTTTCAAAAGCCGAGAGATAAATTTCACGCAAAGCACGCTCATCAACAATCGAATCCGATACCATGCGCCACTTTTCCTGAGAATTTGCCGCAAAATGCTTGAGCGATACACCAATTCCCTTACTTTGCACACCTTTGATATAAGCTGTACCAAGTTCGCCAGAAATATAAGGATCCTCGCTAAAATACTCAAAATTTCGCCCACAAAGCGGACTGCGTTTAATATTGATACCTGGTCCCAAAAGCACTGAAACTTGCTCAGCACGTGCCTCTTCGCCTAGCGCCACCCCCATTTCATAGAGCAATTCACGGTCAAATGCCCCTGCTGAAGTTACAGCAGGTGGGAAAGCCGTTGCCTTTTTACTCGCATTAATGCCAAGATTATCAGACTGATCCTCTTGCTTACGTAAACCATGCGGTCCATCCGTCATCATCAAACTCGGTACGCCCAAACGCTTAATTTCCTTAGTCTGCCACGTATTTTCGCCACTTAGTAAACTTGTTTTTTCGCTCAATGTCATCTGAGCAACAAGGTCGATTGCTTTTTGTTTAAAATCAGTCATTATAATTTACCTTTCAATAATTCTTCTGCTTGTTCACGTGGCATTTTTCCTGTATTGACAGCGGTCATAATCTTTACCGTTTCATCACGCAATTTATATTTGGCAAGAACTGGTAAAGAAATCAGCATGCCAAAAGCTGGCACAAGCAGATAAATTGCCCACAAATTATCGTTAAAACCCGCATTTTGCACAGCCCCTTCACCAACAGTAAAATGAATCAGCCAAAGCATAAGAGCCGCTGCCGCTGTTGAAATTGCAGCAACAATTTTCGCTGCAAAAGTTTGAATCGCAAAAGAAATTCCTGGCGCTAAAATACCTGTTTTATAATGCCCATACTCAGCACAATCAGGCGTGAACATGAACATCAAAACACCAACAAAACCACTTGGAATCGCACGCAAAAATGAGAAGATATAAAGCACCAACAAGTTATCATAGCCGATAAAATAAGCTGCGACATTGAAAGCCACACCAATCGCTGATGACCAAAAAAAGACGTAAAATTTATCTATCTTCCGTGTTACAATAGGAATCGCAACAGCTGCCAAGATTGACGGTACAGCCGTTAATAATGCCAAAGTCGCCATAAGTCCCTCATTGCCTAAGTTATATCTAGCAACATACATATGGAGCATTGAAGCAACATTAAAACCACCTGATAAGATAAAAGCAATATAAAATATCAAGAGATACTTGTTATTTTTAACAAAAGAAAACATCTGTCCAAAGCTAATATCAATCTCATCATCCTTGGCTTTCACGCGCTCCTTTGCCGTAAAACAAATCGGTGCCATAAAAATAAGCGCCGCAATTGACAAAACGAGCGCCGATGGCAACCAACCACCAATCGACTCACGTACCAAGGGTACGATAACATAGACCGCTAAAGTCGCAATCATGGCAAAAATTCGCCCAATTGAAATCAACTCCGTCCGCTCTTCTTGCTGATCCGTCATCGTCGTCACAAGTCCAAAAATCGGCACATCACAGACTGTATAAGAAGTATCCCAAAGAATATAGCCGAGCGCTGCCCAAGTGATTTTCAGCCAAATCGGTACATCACTAGGAATAGCAAAAAGAAAAATCGTTGTAATCGGAATCGCTAAAAGCGACATTTTTATCCAAGGTAGAAATTTACCCGATTTGAACTTAATTTTATCAACCATTCCACCAAAAATCGCATCATTAACTGCATCCCATACCTTGACCAATAAAGTAATGACAGTTACGGCAAGAACAGGAATACCAACATCAGTAAAGTAAGTCAAAAGATAAGTCAGAAGCAAATAATAAAAGATATTTTGCCCCATAAAATAGAGTCCATAACTGAACTTTTCAATCGTCTTTGTTTGTTTCATAAAACCCCTTTTATATTTGTAAACGTTTCCTTTTGTTATTCTACCATATTTAGTAATGATACTCAACTCAAGTGACAGTTGATGAAAGATTAGCAGGAAGTTTTGTCTTTGTGCTTGAACGCCTCTACATATTTATGCTATACTTTTTATTGTAAAGAGGTTAAAGATATGACAAGTGAACAACTTTTTGAACTAATTTTAAAAACTGGACGAGAAAATAATGAGATTTTGATGATTGGAAGCGAGGGGTCACGCAATAATCCGTCGATTACACCTGATATTTATCAAGATTTTGACATTACTTATTTTGTCGAAAATGAGCGTTTTGCTGATTTTAAAAGTTTTAATCGTACAATGTTCGGCGAGATAATGATTGAACAGATTTTGCCTGAAAGCAATCGTTGGTGCTGGCTCATGCACTTTATGGACGATAATCGACTAGATTTAAAGATTCAGCCTATCTCTAGCGTATCAAATTATCTGTTGGCAGATACGCTCAACACAATTTTACTCGACAAAACTGGCAAATATTTGACTTTACCTGCTACTTCTGAGCGCAGTCATTTTATTAAACGCCCAAATCAACAAGAATTTGACGACACGATTAACGAGTTCTTTTGGCTGGCAACTTATGTGGTCAAAGGTATTTTACGTCATGAATTTTTATATGCGACATATTTTTTTGAGCAACATGTTCGCCTTGAATTTTATAAACTCTTAGCTTGGCACGTTGGGATTGAAACTGATTTTTCTATATCTCTTGGCAAAGCTAATAAAAAATTACTAGATTATTTTTCTGAACTCACACAAACTTACGACTTGTCAAGTTTATCTAAGATTGCTTTCGCCCTGAAATTTTCAGTCAACTTAGTCATCAATATTTTACCAAACTTGAGTCAAAACTTGCAATTAACCTATGAGTTTTCAGCTGTTGAAAAAACAACAGACTACATTTTCCGCAAACTAAAAAGCCTGTGATGGCTTTTACTTTTTTCGTCTTGATTTTGTAATTATCAACCAAGCCGTCACAAGAATAGCCAAAATAACAATAAGTAAAATCAGAGCTGTCTTGAAATCGCCATTTGATACACGCTCGCCAAGCAGGCAATAAAGAAAAGTAGACGGTACAGCTACTGTCAGCACAGATAAAATAAATGTTCGATAAGTCATACCTCGATTTGAAAAAACAATCGGCAATATCAGATTCGGCACAATCGGAACCAGATAGACAACAAAAATTACTTGTCTTTCCGACTTTGCCTTATCAATCAAGCTGCCAATTTTATTAGAAGCCTTGCTAGACGACTTTTCATCAAAAAGGAATGACTGAATCTCACGACTGAACAAAAATAAAAGTGAATTACTGATGAAAATGCCGACAATGCTGACCGCTGCACCCAAAAAAGCCCCGTAACAAAGCCCCGATAAAATGCTAACGGAACTTGGCGGAAAACCTGGAATAAAAAACGCTACGACTTGTAAAGCAAGTAAAACAGGTAGCGCTTTAGCACCATATTTTTCGATGTAAGAGGTTATATCAGCCATATCCTTAGGATGTTTGAGGATTTGCTGAAGTATCGGATATAAATTAACCGCAAGCAAAGAAAGGATGCCAACAAAGATAACGGATACGAGAGTTATAAATATGATTTTTGATTTTTTCTGATTTTTCATTACATATTATATTATACACTAAAAAACGACAATTGCCATTCTTATTTTTCTCTCACAAAAGTCTTAACAATCTCAGCAATATACATATCATGATAATCATGCTCAGGATAGTAGTCGTCAACACTTTTATCAAGAAAATACTCAGGCAAAATAGGTGCTTGATACAACTTTTTCATGACAAAAACGATTTCAGCCTCCTCAAAACCGACTGTTTCCTCAAACGAAATCGGTGTTAAACCAGATTTAGCGATTTTAGCCTCATCACGACCACTCGTTTGCCCTAGATAAGTCAATTCTTGACGGAAACCACGACCAAAAAAACTCAAGGTAAACGTATCATTAGCGTCCACAAAGTTTTTGGTATAGCGTTGGGGACGAATGTAAATCGTCGCCACATTGCGCTGCCACAAAAAACCGAAACCGCCCCAACTTGCGGTCATTGTATTATGTTTATCAGCCGTTCCCGCTGTAATCAGCAACCATTCTTTGCCAATTTTTGTAAAGGGATTCATGTCTAATTTATTGCTATTGATTTCTTTAAATGCCATTATTATTTTATTTCCTTTTCTAACAAATGCCCTGACTTATTTTCGATTTTTAATCACAAGCAATTTTATATCTTCGGCTTTATTTTCAAATGTTCAAACAAATTTCAAAAATGTCCGATAATCGCGGTCAAACAACTTTTCTTCCAATATAAGCCACTATACCAGCTCATGTTCCCGTACTTGCGAAAACGAAAAGAACGTTTCATCACTTGATAAAATAGACTTTCCACTACCCGATATACCGATAATCATTGTTTTTCATACGACTATTGTTCAAATTGACAAAAGAGCCTTACGACTCTCATTTTTTTAACATCATTCTCTTCAAAACCTCAGGATAAAGCACATATTCCATATCATGAATGCGACTCTCAAACGATTCAAGTGTATCATTTGGCAAAATCGGCACACGTCGTTGGGCAATAATCTCGCCTGTATCAATCCCATTATCCACATAATGTACCGTTACACCACTCTCAGACACCCTAGCATGCCAAGCATCCGCAATGCCATGCGCACCCGGAAATTCTGGCAGATAAGCGGGATGAATGTTAATAATTCGCCCCGAGTAAACGTTTAGTAAAGTAGGGCTGACGATTTTCATATAACCTGCGAGAACAATCAAGTCAATCTCATGTTTTGCTAATAAAGTCAATATCGCAGTCTCATAATCAACCTTGCTTTCAAATTCTTTCAACTCAAAGCAATAAGCGCTAACACCCAATTTTTCAGCACGTTCAAGCGCCTTAGCACCACGTTTATCTGTAAATAAGAACTCAACTGGAATCCCTTTTTTAACCAAATTTTCAAAATTCGTGCCAGAACCACTGGCAAATACTGCTAATTTCATTTGATAATAACCGCTTTTGTGTCACGTTTGACGATTTTTCCGATTTCAAAACACTTGTCATCTAGCAAAGCCTTTGTCTGTGCGACATTTTCGGGAGAAATGGCAAGTACCATACCCAAGCCCATATTGAAAATTTCAAACATTTCCTTATGTTTGAGATTGCCTGTTTTTTCCATCAAGTCAAAAATAGGTAGAATCTCCCAACTGCCCTCATTTATCTCAGCCGCCAAATCGTCGCCAAACATGCGCGGAATGTTTTCGATGAACCCACCACCTGTGATGTGGGAAATGCCGTTAATCACGCCAGCCTTGACCAAAGGTAGCAAGTCTTTGACATAAATCTTGGTCGGTGTCAGCAAGTTATCAATCAACTTTTGACCGCCAAGTTCAGCTATTTCAGCGTTTAAGTCAGAATTTTCAAAAACTTTGCGAACAAGAGAAAAACCGTTTGAGTGAATGCCAGACGATGCCAAACCAATCAACACATCTCCCTCGGAAATTTTTTCGCCTGTGATAATTTGAGACTTCTCAGCCACGCCCACCGCAAAACCAGCAAGATCATAGTCATCTTCGCCATACATACCAGGCATTTCGGCTGTTTCGCCACCAACAAGGGCAGCATTTGATTGAACGCAGCCTTCAGCAACACCCGCCACGACCTGTTCCAATTTTTCGGGAATATTTTTGCCAGTCGCAATATAATCAAGGAAATAAAGTGGCTCAGCCCCCGCAGCGATGATGTCGTTGACACACATGGCAACACAGTCAATCCCAATCGTATCATGCTTATCAGCCTCAATCGCAAGAAGCAATTTCGTGCCAACACCGTCCGTGCCAGACACCAAAACAGGTTCTTTAACACCCGTTGTTGTCAAGTCAAACATCCCACCAAATCCGCCAAGTGCACCCATAACACCCATACGTTCCGTGCGTTTCACGTGTTTTTTGATTCGCTCAACAACTTCATATCCAGCCTCTACATCAACTCCTGCTTGCGCGTAAGCATTTTTTTCAGACAATTTGATTCCAACTTTCTTTGTATTTATTATCATTATAGGCTAAATTTGTGGAAAATGATGAAAAAAACTGTCTTTTAGGACAGTTTTTGCTTGTAATGTTCGGTTTTTTAGATTTTCAACATCCTATTTTTATCATTCAAATCTAACTCTCAACACATATTGCGCAAGCAACCGCTCATGTTGCCAAAACTGATATTGCGTTTGACAGCCGTCCGATAACTTTTCATAACTTTGTGTTCTAATCTCAAAACGTTGTAAACCAAGTGGTGTGGCAATAGCGGTTGTCGTATTAATGTCTGGTAACAGTTTCATTATCATGTTAGGCTTTGAAAATCGTGTCATTATAAGCATTTTCTCATTATATTTCATGACGACTTTTTCATTTAATTCATTTTGATAAACAAGAAAAATCATGTCATTTTTCTCATAAAATTCTCCTGAAAATTCTTCATGAATTTCTTCTTTTTCAGAATCAATTTCAATAAGATTGTCAATGATAATTTTCGTCATTTCAATAATTCCTCAATTACCTGTAAAATAGCCTCTTCACTCGGAATCTGCTCAGATTCAATAGCTTTTGCAGCTGAAATTGGCATAAATTTACCACCCAAACGCTTGATTTTTCCTGTAAAGCCATTCTCCACAAGTTGCGCTAAAATCTCACCTGAAATCCCTGATTGCGCCACAGCCTCAGTTACTATCAGCACTTTCCTTGTTTTTTGGGCAGACGTCAATAAAATCGCAATATCCAGTGGCGAAATTGTAATCGGATCAACAATTTCAATTGACAGCTCAGTTTTTTCAGCTACTGATTTAGCAATTTCTACCATACAACCTAGGGCAATAATCGTCAAATCAGTGCCAGTTTTGACAACTTTTGCCTGTCCTAAAGCTACTTCATATAGTTCTCTTGGCACTTTAGCTGTCACTTGATAAAGCGATTTCGGCTCAAAAATCATGACTGGATTGTTATTTTTGACCGCTGCAACCAAAATCCCCTTGGCATCGTAGGCGTTTGAAGGCATCGCAACAATCAAACCAGGGATATGGGCAAACCAATTCTCCAAACTCTGGGAATGCTGTGCACCTGCACCAGTTCCTGCACCACTCGCAGCACGAATCACAATTGGCACAGACTGCTTACCATTTGACAAAAAATGAATCTTTGCAGCTTCATTGACCAACTGATCGACTGCAACCGTCAGAAAATCAGAAAATTGTATCTCTAAAATCGGTCGCTTACCTAAAAGTGCCGAGCCAGTCGCTACACCAGTAATTGCCGCCTCAGAAATCGGCGTATCAAGCACCCGATCAGGAAAATCAGCAATCAATCCTTTTGTTGCACCAAATCCACCGCCATAAGTGCCAACATCTTCACCCAAAATATAGCTTTCGGGAATCGTCTCCAGAATCTGGCGTAAACCGTCATTAACAGCCTCTAAATATGTTTTAATCACTGTAAACCGCCTTCCAGATGTCTGCAGAAAGGGTTGGCGCAATGTCTGAAAGCGCTTGTTTGGCCTCGCTAGAAAGTTGTGCATAGATTTTCTCATCAATCAAAGCCAACTCCTCAGACGACACATCATATTCAGCCAGCAGATTTTCGCGCAGTTTACGAATCGGATCTTCCCAGTTGAAAAATTCATCAGGCGTCCGATATTGCTCGCTATCCGAACGTGAATGCCCCTTGAAACGGTAAGTCACAGCCTCTATCAAAACAGGACCATGGACCAAATCTTGACGTGCTTGTGCAAAAGTAGCATGGACAGCAAAAACATCCTGACCATCAACTTTGTAAGTTGACATCTGATAGTTTTTAGCGCGTTCCGAAATGCTACCTGCAATCATGACAGACGAGTCACTGGACATGGCATACTGGTTATTTTCAACGACAAAAATAATTGGTAACTGCCAAATACTTGCTAAATTTAAACTTTCGTGAAAAGTGCCTTCATTTGTTGAGCCGTCACCCGAAAAACAGACAACGATATTATCAGAGTTATCCATTTTCAGCGCTTTGGCAAGTCCTAAAGCCACTGGATAATTTCCACCAACAATACCATTGCCACCGATATTACCGACTGAACGATCGCTGATGTGCATAGAACCACCATGACCCCCATTTGTTCCTGTCACTTTACCGAAAATTTCAGCAAACATGGCATAAGTTGCTGTTCCTTTGGCAATGGCGTGTCCATGATTGCGATGCGTTGAGAGAATCAAGTCTTGTTCTCTCAACAAATCACAAACCGCCGTGGCAATCGCTTCTTCGCCATTATACAAATGCGTTGTGCCATGCAAATGCCCTGCACGATTGCTATCATCAATAATATTTTCAAAATTGCGAATCGTCATCATTGTCTGATACCAGTTCAAAGCACGATTTTTATCAATATTTTGCATAAAACCTTTCTTTATAGAATACACCGGTTACAAAAACAAAGAGCATTCCATTATTTTTTTATTTTCAAAAGTACATGTATCTCTATTATACGACAATATCAGGTAATTTGTACAAGATTTATATTTCAGTCATATTAAATTTACTATTTCACGTGCATTTTTGTCAATTTTAGGTTATAATAAAACTAAATAAACATTACAGAGTCTAAAACTCTAAGAAAAACCGACTTTTTCAGATATTTTCATCTGTGTAGAAAGGAAATCATGGCAACTCAAAAATTGGAAAAAGTTTTCCGCGATCCCGTGCATAATTATATTCCTGTCAATAATCAAACAATTTATGATTTGATTGCAACCAAGGAATTTCAGCGTTTGCGTCGTATTAAACAACTTGGCACTTCTAGCTATACCTTTCATGGCGCAGAACACAGCCGTTTCACGCATTGTTTGGGTGTCTACCACATTGCCAAGCAAATCACGGAAATGTTTACCAAAAATTATCCTGAGACTTGGTCTGCTGATGAAAATCTCGTTACTCAATGTGCCGCCCTCCTTCATGATGTCGGGCATGGCGCTTTCTCCCATACTTTTGAGAGCATTTTTGACACAGACCACGAGGCGATTACGGTTGCGATTATTACTGAGTCCTCAACCGAAGTGAATGCTGTTCTGCGCAAAGTTTCACCTGATTTCCCCGAAAAAGTCGCAAGTGTCATCACACACGATTACGGCAATCAACAGGTCGTTCAGCTGATTTCCAGTCAGATTGACTGCGATCGCATGGACTATCTTTTGCGCGATTCTTACTACACTGGTGCGACTTATGGCGAGTTCGACCTGACCCGCATTATGCGTGTCATCACGCCAATTACGGATGGTATCGCCTTTAAAATTCAAGGCATGCACGCTGTCGAGGATTATATCGTCAGTCGTTACCAGATGTATATGCAGGTTTATTTTCATCCAGCAAGCCGAGCAATGGAGGTGTTATTGCACCAACTGCTAAAACGTGCAAAACTGCTCTATCCGCTGCAAAAAGATTATTTTTGTATGACAAGCCCACGTTTGGTGCCATTTTTTGAAAATGATTTCAGTCTATCAGATTATCTCAATCTTGACGATGGCGTGATGACAACCTATTTTCAAAATTGGCAATCACATCCTGATGAAATTTTATCAGACTTAGCCACATCATTTGTGACTCGAAAATTAGCCAAATCAATCAAGTATGACTGTGCAGATAAAAAAGATTTAGATGTTCTTCGTGATATTATTGCGAAAGTTGGTTTTGATACGGACTATTACACAGCTATTCATTCTAATTTTGACTTGCCTTATGACTTATATCGACCAGAACTTAAAAGTCCGCGCACGCAAATTGAAATTATGCAAAAAGACGGCACATTGACTGAATTATCTGAGTTGTCAAGCCTTGTCAAGTCGCTAACTGGCACGTCACACGGTGATAATCGTTTCTATTTCCCACGAGAACTTCTCAAGTCTGACACACTTTTCAAAGCTGAACAAGAAGCCTTTACTAGCTATATCAAAAATGACCATTTTTTAGGAAAAGGAACAAAATAATATGACAATTAAACTTGTCGCTATCGATATTGACGGCACGCTCGTTAATAATAATCGCGAGATTACTCCCGAGGTTTTCGATGCGGTGCAACAAGCTAAGGCGGCTGGTGTCAAAATCGTTATTGCCACAGGTCGACCGCTTTTGGGTGTCAAAAATATTCTTTCGGCACTCAATTTGCTTGAGGCAGGCAACTACGTCATTACCTACAATGGTGCGCTAGTTCAGGCGACTGACACTGGCGAGGCCTTTATTGACGAGCCGCTAACCTACGAGGATTACCTTGATATTGAGACGGAGAGTCGTCGTCTTGAGACACCACTACACTCGATTACCATGCGCGCAATTTACACTCACAATCGTAACATCAGTAAATACACGGTCAATGAAGCTTATATCACAGGACTGCCACTGAAATATCGGACAGCTGCTGAGATGTCAGGCAAAGAAATTGTCAAAATGATGTATATTGATGAGCCAGAAAAACTTGATGAGACAATTAGTAAGCTGCCAACACGTTTTACTGAGCGCTATAATATCGTCAAATCAACACCATTCTATCTGGAAATTCTCAACAAAAACGCCAGTAAGGGCTTGGCTGTCCAACATTTGGCGGAAAAACTTGGCATTTCTCATGAGGAAACAATGGCAATCGGCGACGAGGAAAATGACCGTTCTATGTTAGAGGCGGTCGGCACTCCTGTCGTCATGGCAAACGGCAATCCTGAACTCAAAAAAATTGCCAAACACATTACCAAATCTAATGACGAATCCGGCGTTGCTCACGCAATTAACGAATGGGTTTTGAATTAATATAACAAACGTACTTAACCAAGTATAAAAGGAAGGCAAATGCCTTGAGTTGACAGAAAATCTTGTCTTACTTTTATACTTGATTAAGTATAAACTACTCTCTTACAAACAGAAAGGACATAATTATTATGCCACGTAAAAAAGTTATCACAGACGAAATGCTTCTCGACTTCGGGTTTAAATACCTGCAAAAGTACGGCTTTGAAAAATTCACTGCCCGCGATGTCGCTAAAGAATTTAGCATTTCAACACAACCTATCTACGGCGCTTTCCAAAACATGGAAAAATACAAACGCGCTGTACTTGATCACGTTTTCCATTACATGTTTGATGTCAAATTGGCTGAAAAATATGCTGATGATCCACTCGTCTCACTCGGTATCGCTTTCATTCGCTTTTCTGAGGAAAATCCGAACCTTTACCGTGCTTTGTTCGTTGAAGGTTTTGCACGCAATCAAGACATGTTCGACTATTCTTTTGATAATTTCAAAAAACTTGTACTTGTCTCTGACAAATATAAAAATTTGGCTGCAGATCGTGTTGAAGCCCTTCACGTTCGCATTTGGGTTGTTGTCAATGGTATGGCTGCTTCAAGTATCGCAGGCATCCGTAGCTATAACGATGAGTATTTGAAAGCTATTTTTGAAGAAATCATCACAGCTATCATCAACAATCCAAAATTAGTACCACTTTCTCGCTAAGCTAGAAAGCTGTCAAAAATGCTTATATTGATAAAAAATTGACAGCTAACAAATGGCAAATTGCCCCCTGAATACTGGTTAGAAAAAGTGATGACTCCTGATTTAGTTGAACAATTTTATATAAATTGGATCGCTGAATTAAAAGAATTACAAAAGTATATTAAAAAATGATGCGTGAAATTGACGCATCATTTTTTTGTCTTAACATTTAAAACTGCACAAACGGATTAGTGTTGCTCTTACTCTCAATAATGGTAACATCTGTGGCAAATTCTCGCAAAATTTCAGCGACTTTTCTAATAAATAAAACTTCAATGTGATGACCTGGGTCAATCGCCACAATTTTTTCAGCCAACATATCATGCGCCGTATGATAATATATATCTCCCGTGATATAAACATCAGCAGATTTTTGAATGGCATCCGTGTAAAATTTGCCACCACTGCCACCACAAATGGCAACACGCTTGATTTCTTGTGACAGACTCTTATCATAAGAAACGATTGACAGACCGTCAAGATTGAAAACTTTCTTGATGGCTTCAGAAAATTCTCCCAAAGTTTGCGGTGTGATAGTCCCAACACGTCCCAAACCAAAATCGGTCAGATTTTCAGTTTCTGTGATGTTCAAAAGCTCACAAAACCAATCATTTAAACCATTTTCAACAATATCAATATTCGTATGGCTCGTATAAACGGCAATGCCCGCCTGCGCCAAATCAAGCACGATTTTCTCTTGCGTATCAAGGTCGGTCAAATTCGCCAAAGGACGAAAAATAACAGGATGTTTAGCCAAAATCACATCAACATCTTTAGCAATCGCCTCAGCAACTGTCTGCTCACGGATGTCAAGTGTGACCATGAGTCGCTTGATTTCCTTGTCAAGCGTGCCAATTTGCAAACCGACAGGATCACCAGCCATAGCAAGTTCTTTGGGACAATAGGTTTCATATAAACTGAAAAAATCACGCGCTAACATTTAAAATCTCCTTAATTTTGGCAAGTTTTGCTGAAAATTCTTGTCGTTTTTGTTCGGCTGTTTCTGGTAAATTTTCTAAGATTTTGCTAACTGCTTTTTCTTCAGATTGCCATTTTTTTTGGAAAACATCATTTTTTTCTTTCAATAAAAATGGTCCAAAATTCAGCTCATCTTCTGTCAATTCAGACGCATTGCCATGATGAACAACAAGGATTTCATAAATTTTCTCATTTTCTGAGAGAATTTTTTCAGCTGAAATCTTAAAATTATGCTTAATTAACCATTTTCTCAGATAATATTCGCCGTTATTAGCTTGTAAGATTAAAGTGGACACCTTGTCCAATTTTTCGATACCATTTGCCAAAATGTCCGCAATTAAATGCCCACCCATGCCCGAAATGGTAATCGTGTCAATCTTATCAGACGGTTCAAAAGCAGCCAAGCCATTCGCCAGACGAACCCTTATTTTATCAGTCAAATTCGACTGCGCAACATTTTCACATGCACTATTAAAAGGGCCTTCTACAACTTCGCCAGCAATCGCAAAAGTAATTTTACCAGAGCTGACAAGATTTATCGGCAAATAAGCGTGGTCACTCCCAACATCAAGCAAACGCGCATTTTCAGGTACAAAATCTGCCACACTTGACAAGCGTTTCGACAATTTTTCGTTAATCATTGTATAGATAATTTTTCTCCAAATTTACAGTAGGGCAGGACAGGGCAGAGCGTGCATTTGGGACTGCGCGCGGTGCAGTGATAGCGCCCAAAAAAGATTAGGCGATGATGGGTCACGACCCACTCGCTTTCAGGCACAACTTTCATCAGCTTGTCCTCCACTTCCGTGACCGTTGCTGACTGTTTGACCAATTGCAAGCGTTTCGACACACGCTCAACATGCGTATCAACAGCGATACCAGGAATGCCAAACGCATCGCCTAAAACAACATTCGCCGTTTTACGCCCAACACCTGGCAATTTTTGGAGCAAGTCCTTGTCATGTGGCAGTTCACCACCAAAGTCTGTCTCAAGCATTTCCGCCGTTCTGATGATATTTTTTGCCTTGCTATGATACAGACCAATGGTCTTAATCAAGCTTTCAACGTCAGAAATATCAGCAAGGGCAAGACTTTTACTATCTGGATACTTGGCAAATAGTGCTGGCGTTGCTTTATTAACCCCCTTATCAGTTGCTTGAGCTGACAATATAACCGCTATCAGCATTTGAAATGGCGTGTCAGACCTCAGCTCGCCATGTGCACGAGGGAACATCTCAGCGATAATATCAAGAATTTTCAAAAAATTGGCTTTACTCAGCATTATCAAACCCCCAAGCCTTGCGTAAGGCATCAGCTGAACTGAAAAACTCTTCTGAAAGTGGGGCAGCTGTTTGCTGATTAGTCTTGTAACTCTCACGTTCTTCACGATTATCAGCAACATCACGTGCTGTTACAATGCCGTCATTGCGCCAATTTCGCAAAATTGCCCGAATATAAGGGAGGGCAACTTTACGATTTAAGGCTGCCTCGCGTAAGGCTTGCAAAATCAAATCAGCCTCAAATTTATCTTCTGTCAGCCACTTTTGCAATTCTTCGATGTTAATCGGTGTCAATCCCCCTGGCATTTCTGGCTCAAATGCTGCAATTAAACGAGAAATATCGGAAACTGAATCGTCATTTTCAGCACTCACTTCTGGCAAAGGACTTGCTAAAAGTTCGTCCAATTTAGCAAAAGCTAGACGTGTATCAAAACGCACGTTACCTGTTATTTCATCAAAATCTGCTGTCATGGTCTGCGATTCTGCCAAAATCTCAATCGTCTGGTTGACCTCAGCTGTCGTCATCTGCAAATAAGCTGCAACTTGACTGGGTGCTAGCGATTCATTACCATAAAAATAAAGCCACACGTTAAAACTCGCTAAGTTTGGAAAAATGTCCAAAAGATGTGCCAAAAACAGTTCTGGCAACACGATATTTTTTTTATACTGGTCATAAAATGTCATAATTTTATTATACCAAAAAAACCACTCCTGTGGTCAAAGATTAAAATATTCATACTTTGCTAAATCGCGTAAATCGTAGGGCGTATCTTGATAGACAGCATAATTCAACCAATTCGAGAAAAATAAACTCGCCGCACTCGCCCAATTCATGCGCGGCTTCTGTGTTGAATCGTCATTTGGGAAATAGTTGTCAGGCATAATATTTTCACCAAAAATTGCTTTATCACGCTGATATTCAAAATCTAAGGTCATGCGATCGTATTCCAAATGCCCAAAACTGTAAACTTCCCGTAAATTTTTCTTGACCGCAATTGCTAACCCTGAGCGCTCTCCACACGATAAAACCTCAAAATCATGTGGTAATTCACTGGCATAAGTCGTCGTACAGCGAGAATGAGGTGCAACAAAATCGTCATCAAAACCACGAAATAAAACATGTTTGGGATTTTCGACTGTTTGATGATAGATACCCCAAAGTTTTTGTGTAAGCGCATGTTTCGGGATACCATAACGTGCATAAAGCCCCGCCTGTGCGCCCCAACAGATATGCAAAGTCGAGTAAACATGAAGACGTGACCAATCAAAAACCGTACTTAATTCCTGCCAATAATCAACTGCCTCAAAAGCCAAATTTTCAACAGGCGCCCCAGTCACAATCATACCGTCATAAAACTCATCCTTAATTTCATCAAAAGACTTGTAAAATGTATCCAAATGATTTTGCCTAATATTTTTAGATTGATGGGTCGCCATATACAAAAAATCAACGTTAATTTGCAAAGGTGTATTGGATAAAAGTGCCAAAAGTTGCGTTTCTGTGACCATTTTTCGGGGCATAAGATTGACCACCAAAATTTTCAGCACGCGA
The DNA here is from genome assembly GCF_011170085.1 of Pseudolactococcus hodotermopsidis. Taxonomy (GTDB): domain Bacteria; phylum Bacillota; class Bacilli; order Lactobacillales; family Streptococcaceae; genus Pseudolactococcus; species Pseudolactococcus hodotermopsidis. The sequence goes on from NZ_BLLI01000005.1 coordinate 46,523, forward strand.
ATCTCTTGTTGCTCCGCCCGCTTGTCATCCATAACAAAAATATTATCCGACGCCAAAATTTTGACTGCTGGTAAATGATGATTGACTTTTACAGGCACAATATTACCCCTTTTCCTATTTTTATAAAAACCTATACTTAATTTTATCACTTTTCATCATAGTTTGAAACTATGATGAACTTATAGTTAGCTATAAAAAAAAACTATAACAAAATATAGTTTTCTAAGCATTCAAAGCTTGATAAAGCGGAAATAACAGCTCAAACGTTTCTAAAATATAACTTTCTGGCGTTTCTTGCCAAATTTTCGACTTACGAAGAATGACCCGCCCGACTTCAAACTCGCCTTTCTTGACATCGTGGAGACGTTTAATGCCAGTCTCTAGTTCTTCAGAGACGGAAAAATAGTCAGCTTTCGTATGATCCAAAGAATAGACAAAATCGCTCGGAAAGTCATGATGGTCAGCCAAATACTCCGCATATGCTACACGATTCACAGGATTATCAATGATTGACAGATACATAAAGATATAATCACCCCAAATTCCCAACTGCAAATGCGCTTGAGATTTATAGCCACGTTTATTGTCAGAAATCGCTGCCCACGTATTTTCTGGCGCATATTTCGTCCGTCTGCGATGTTGGGCAATGTGAACAAAAGTCTCATTTCCCGTGAAAGCTGTCAAACGATGAGAAACCTCTGCCATTATCTCCGCAAAAATCGGCTGAATTTTCGACCGTATAGCTGCCATTCTGTCATCTAAACCAATAACATCAAAAACCTCAAAAGAACTATCATCAAACATTAACATTTTCATCTCTCCAATTTAAATAGCTATCAACGCTTGTTCTTCAAATTAAATAACACAATGCACTATAATCAAACTTCATGATAAACAATCTCTCCGTCACAAATCGTATATTTAACAACACCTTGTAAACTATCACTAATAAATGGCGAATTACTAGATTTTGAGGCAAAATCAGCCAAAATTTCACGACTTTCATTGGCATCAAAAATTACCAAATCAGCTGGTCCATTTTCCGCCAAATAACCTGTATCAAAACGATAGACTTTCGCAGGATTTATCGTCATTTTCTCAAGCAATTCTAATAATGTCAAATGCCCCTTTGCTACCAAATGCGTTATTCCAAGCGCAAGCGACGTTTCAAGCCCAATCATACCACTCGGTGCTTTCTGCAACTCTTGATTTTTTTCATCATGGGTGTGGGGGGCATGATCGGTCGCAATCATATCAATCGTGCCGTCTTTTAAGCCTATTATCAACTTTTCAATATCTGCTTGACGGCGCAAAGGCGGATTGAGCTTGGCGTTTGTGCCGTGCGACAAAATCGCATTTTCCGTAATTGAAAAATGTTGTGGCGTCACCTCACTTGAAACATTCGCGCCCATATTTTTGGCAAAACGCACAACAGCCACCGATTCCCCAGCTGATAAATGCTGAAAATGGACACGCGCCTTGGTATCAAGCGCAAGCATCGCATCGCGCGCCACCATACTGTACTCAGAAACGGTCGGCGCACCATTAAACCCACAGTGATGCGAAATTTTACCGTCATTAATCCCCAAAACACCCGTCAGCTGTGGATCTTCCTCATGCAAAGACAAGAGCGTGTCAAACTCGACCGCCTTTTGCATCGCCTCACGCACCTTGCCCGCATCAGTAAAAGGAATGCCGTCATCAGAAAAGCCCGCCGCCCCCGCTTGTAAAAGCGCCTCAAAGTCAGTGAGCGTTCTGCCATCAAAGCTATTGGTAATGGTCGCAACACTCTTAACATGAATCTTTTCATGCGCCCCAGCAGCCAAAACCTCTCTCAAAGTTTCAACAGTAGAAACCGTCGGATTGGTATTTGCCATCATGACAACAGTCGTAAATCCACCGCGCGCCGCAGCAAGCGAACCAGTATGAATATCTTCCTTATGTGTCTGACCTGGCTCTCGAAAATGCACATGACAATCAATCAAACCTGGCGCAACGATTTTATCCGTCGCATCAATAACATCAGCCTTTTCAGCCGACAAATTTCGGCCAATTTTGACAATTTTCTTGCCATCAATCAAAACATCAGCAATCTCATCAAATTTAGTTTTCGGGTCAATAACACGACCGTTTTTAATTAGTAACATGGCTACTCCTTTAGTGATTGAAGCATGAAATGCCGAAGAACTTAGGGAAGTAGCTATCTACAACGTGCCTTAGCGGTTTAACGCTTAGGCGTTGGAGTGGCTACTCCTTTAGTGATTGAGGCATGAAATGCCGAAGAACTTAGGGAAGCAGCTATCTATAACGTGCCTTAGCGGTTTAACGCTTAGGCGTTGGAGTGGCTACTCCTTTAGTGATTGAGGCATGAAATGCCGAAGAACTTAGGGAAGTAGCTAGGCACAACGTGCCTTAGCGGTTTAACGCTTAGGCGTTGGAGTGGCTACTCCTTTAGCGATTGAGGCATGGAATGCCGAAGAACTTAGGGAAGTAGCTAGGCACAACGTGCCTTAGCGATTTATCGCTTAGCCGTTGGATGACCTTATGAATTCCGTTAGGTTAGCTACTTCTTTAATGTTTAAGGAACAAAGTGAGGGGCAACTTAGGAGCTTGCTACACACAACACGCTTTAATAATTGTGCGACGAAATCATGGAAAATATCACTCCTCATTCCCATACAAAAATAGTTTGGTTAAAAGCAACCAAACATATTTTGTATTAATCTTGCCAAGTCGTCTGATTTTCCTTGAATTTCTTCAAAAGTTGCAATTCATCTGCATTGACATAGCCAATTACCTTAGCAATTTCAATCAAATCAGAATAATTTGACAAAGTAATCAAAGGCAAGTTTGCTTTGGCAAAATTTTCGATACCACGTGGCAATTCATAAGTGAAAATCGCAGCAACACCAAGTACATCAGCACCTTCACGACGCGCAGCCTCAGCTGTCCCAATAACAGAGCCACCCGTCGAAATCAAATCTTCGATAATGACCATTTTTTGCCCTTTGGTAATCCGCCCCTCGATTTGATTGCCAGCACCATGGTCTTTAGCTTTGGCACGAATGTAAACCATCGGCAAATCAAGAATTTCAGCCACCCAAGCAGCATGTGGAACACCACCAGTTGCTGCTCCCGCAATCACTTCAACATCTGGAAATTCCGCACGAATCCGCTCAGCAAACCCTTGCGCAATACGACGGCGCACTTCTGGATAAGAAATCGTAATCCGATTATCTGTATAAATCGGCGATTGGATACCACTCGCCCAAGTAAACGGCTTAGTTGGCTGAAGAAAAACCGCCTTGATGTCAAGCAAATCTTTGGCAATTTCACGGGATAAATTTTGCATGTTAGTCTCACTTTCAAATAGTCTTAAACTATTTTATCATAAAATACCACTTTATGCTAAAAATTTTAACTACTTTTCACCACAAACACAACCTCAAATATCTCTCACTGTTAAAGAAGTAATAGTTAAAGTCACACCTGCTTTTGCAATTGCACCAGATGAAATAGCAACACCCTCACGATTACGCAAGTCAATCTCAAATTCTGTGTCAAAAACAACAGGTTCATCTGCCTTAACATCAAAATAGGTCACTATCCGTAAACTATCCCCACCTATGTTATTTTTGGCAAAAGATAAGAGTTTAAGACCATTAACATCTTCTGATAAGGTAAATTCCAGATGTAATTTAACATGATGTGCTTTAAGTTTCAAAAGTTCTGAAAATGGGAAACGTACCCAATCTGTCCCATCATTAACCGTTTCATAAGTCATCGGTGCAGATTCAAGCCAAGTTGAACCAAATGAAATTTGCTCACATGCAATGCCACCTTGCCCAATCAGCTTAGACAATTGAACATTGTAAAAGTCCATAACCTCAAAGGTCGCCATATCTTGCAAAATAATCTCAGATTTTATTTTAAACTTTTGATAATAGAAATTTAGCTCAGGAAAACCGTCTGATAACATTGTTTGAAAAGTCTGCTTATGTGCTTTCGCCCAAAAACCATATCTGTTGACCATGTGAATAAAACGTGTCGGATGTTGCATAAAATCAGCACTTTCAATCCGATTTATACCATGCTTAACATCATCACGCTTGGCATAAAGATAATGCCCCTCAAGCGCAACATACATCAGACCTTGGTCAGCGAAAAAATGAAAAGGTGTTTGGAGCAAATTTTTGTTATAAATCGGTTGTTCTTGATTTAATTTGTCTGCAACATTAATAAAAAAATGATAATCAATCTGATGCTCACGATAAGCCGCAACATCAATCAATAAAACACCAGAATTGGTAAAACCGCCTAAACGTTTTTGATTCCAAGTAAATGTTTCAGGTGGTGTCCAATCACCAAAATTCGCCGCATAATTCCCTTGTAAATCCATGTCATAGATTGGCCAAATATCCTCGAAAAAGAGAATATCTAAATCAAAGTAGATGATTCGTTTAACAGTTTCAGGTAAATATTTTGCTACCAACATATGATAATATGTTTGCTTAGGCCAGCGTTCAATCCCCGCCTCGTAAGAAGCCAACTCAGAAAATTCAGCATCAATAATCTGGATATAAGTCACTTTTTGATTGTAAAAATCAGCAATTCTTGTAAGATTTTGCACATGCACATCAGACATATAATCTGTAAAAGCATAAAAATGAACATCATAATCTTGATGTAGCTCGTAAAAATTTGTCATAAATGTTGGTGCATATTGGAAATATGACTCATCTCCAGCTATTAAAACATTAAGTTCTTTCTTCATTTTCAGCTACACTTTCTTCTATCGTCAAATCAATCACATCAATTCGCGTACCAATCACATCCATTGCCGCATTTGAAAAACCGACACCTGAATAATCTCTCCAGCCAAAATTAATTCTAGCTTCAAAAACAGTCAGCTCATCTTTGACAACGTTCAAACTTTGCAAAACTTGAAATCTGCCACCATAATAACCGATGAAGTTAAAACCTGAAATAGCCTCAGAAGATTTAAAAGTCAACTTAACCACATATTCTTGAGGTTTTTTCTCAAAATAGTGTGAAAAGTAGAAATTAAGTCGCCACATTCTTCTCTCAGTATTGAGATAAGATGCCAAAAATTTTGACGGCACACGCTGCCAAGCAAGAACAGCATAAGGAATCTCAAAATCTTTATGCGCAATGCGTGGTGTAAACGATTTATTAAAATAATTCAAAACATAAGTCGCAGAAATATTTTGCGTAATTGTCAAGGCCTCAAGTTTATAATAGTGATAAGACCAGTAAATATCAGGGTTTGGCGCACCAATCAAATCGCCTGGTTCAGACTTGTGTGGCTTAACATGCAGATGATTAAAGTGAACAATCGCTGCTTTTTGATAATGCGCACGATAATGAGCATTTGACCAATGAATCACATCAAGATTATCTTTAATGACAAGTTGCGTTCTCAAGGCAGCGTTAATCAACCCTTGATCAGCGAAAAAGAGCCGACCAGAATTATTACCCTTTATTGTATAGTTCCCTTTAGGAACAATTTCAGTATCAATATAATTTTGGAAAAATGTCGCTTCAAGGTTATTTTTCCGCATTTTTTTGACATTAAGTAACAGCACGCCCGCATTGACAGGATTGCCTTTGCGATACAAATCACGTTCAAGCCAGTCACTCATATCAACCAAAGGCTCCAAATCAAGCCAACCAATCAGATATTTATTTTCAAAATCATCAAAATAGAAATTTTCAATCGAACGGAAAAACATGACGTCAAGGTCAACTTTCAGAATACGATCAACATCGTGCGGCAAATATTTCCCAGCCAAAAGGTAATAATACAAATGTTTTGGCCAACCAACAAGACCACCAGGATAATCACTCATAAAGGCAAACTCAAACTCAGGAATTTCGATAAAAATAAATTTCGCATGATATTTATTAGCGATTTTGGTCAAATCGTCACGATTTTTCTTAGAAATAAAGTCTGAAAAAGCGTACAAAGTTACCTCAAACTCTTTGTGCAAGGTCAAAAAGTTCACAAAAAGTGTCGGCGCATAGGTTAAATAGCCATCGTCGGATGATAATAATAAATTAATTGTTTTCTTTGCCAAATTCTTCCTCCACTGCAATTAAAGCGGCATGGAAAACTTGATCCATGTCGTAATATTGGTAATTCCCAAGACGCCCACCCATGATAACCTTAGCAACTTTTTTCGATTCCTCACGATATTGCTTGAATAATTCAGAATTTTTGCTATCATTAACAGGATAATAAGCTTCTTTCGTGCGATCCCAATCTTGTGGGTATTCACGGGTCAAAATTGTAACATTTTCATCGCCTTTTTGATCGAAATGACGCCATTCCATGACACGCGTATAAGGTGTATCAGCATCTGTATAGTTGATAACTGAATTGCCTTGCGCATTTTCTGTTGGCAAAGTTTCAGACTCAAAACGCACGCTCCGATATTCTAATTCGCCAAACTTGTAGTCGAAAAATTGGTCAATCATCCCTGTGTAAACAATGCGCGGAAATTCCGCTAAATAAGTTTCTTTATCAGCAAAAAAGTCTGTATCAAGTTGCACATCAATCAGGTCACTGTCAAGCATTTTATCAAAAATCGCCGTATAGCCATCCACTGGTACACCTTGGTAACGATGATTGAAATAGTTGTTATCAAAAGTAAAACGCGTCGGCAAACGACGAATAATGAAACTCGGCAATTCAGTTGCTCTTCTGCCCCATTGTTTCTCAGTGTAACCCTTAATCAATTTTTCGTAAATATCTGTACCAATCAAAGAAATTGCTTGTTCTTCAAGATTTTTGGGCGTGCCTGAAATCCCCGCAGCTGCACGCTGTTCAGCAATCTTTGCTTGCGCCTCTGCTGGCGTTTTAACCCCCCACATCTGATAAAAAGTGTTCATGTTAAAAGGTAAATTATACAAGTCTCCTTTATAGTTTGCCACAACTTGATTGATATAGCCATTAAATTCTGTGAATTGATTGACATAATCCCAAACTGGTTTGTTATCTGTGTGAAAAATATGCGCACCATATTCATGAACATTAATACCATTTTTCTTGTGCGTAAACGTATTGCCACCAATGTGTTTACGGCGCTCAATAATGAGCGAACGTTTGCCACGTTTAGCTGCCTCATGTGCAAAAATTGCGCCAAATGGTCCTGCACCAACAATTAAATAGTCATAGTTTTTGGTGTTATGTTTCATTTATTTACTCTCCCAATTCTTCCGATTTTTCTAGCCAAACTTCTTCAGCTAATTCTTTTTCTACTGAAATTGTGTCTAATTCTTTTTGCAAAATTCCTAATTTAACGAAATCTTCTGACGATACAATCATTTCTTGATGTAAAACATCGATTTTTTCGTCAAAAGTTTGTAGCTTTACCTCCAGTTCAGCAATTTCTCGTATCAGCTTTCTGCGCCACTTTTGGTCGGCTTTTGAGGCTTGATAATCTGACGTTGCGATTTCTCCTGCGTTTTTATCAGCTTCCGTTGAAAAAAGTGCTACGATTTCAGCCTCCTCAGCTTTTTTTTCCAAATAATAATCATAATCTCCTAGATATAGCTTGCTGCCTTCGGCAGAGATTTCAAGGACTTTATCGGCAACTCTGTTAATAAAATAACGGTCATGACTAACAAAAAGGAGCGTGCCATCAAAGTCAATCAAGGCATTTTCAAGTACCTCGCGGCTGTCAATATCTAAGTGGTTAGTCGGTTCATCAAGCACCAAAAAATTATCGTTTTGCATGGCTAATTTTGCCAAGAGCAAACGTGCTTTTTCGCCACCCGACAGCATGCCAACAGCCTTTTCTACGTCATCTCCTGAAAAGAGAAAAGCACCTAAACGATTGCGAATCTCAACCTCAGGTGTCAAGCTATGATTATGCCACAGCTCCTCCAAAACGCTGTTAGACGGTGTCAAATCACGCTGTTCTTGATCATAATAGCCTAGCGCAACGTTAGCACCGAGCTTAATTGTTCCCTGAATTAACGGTGTCTTACCAACGATGGATTTAATCAGTGTTGACTTGCCAATGCCATTTGGTCCGACAATCGCAATCGAATCATATTTTCGTTCATCCAAATTAATCGGTCTTGATAAAATGGTATCACCATAACCAATTGCAGCATTTTCAACTGTCAAAACAACATTTCCTGATTCAATTGCAGGTTGAAAAGCAAAATTTGCTGACTTTTCATTGCCTGTTGGCTGCGCCAAGCGTGTCATTTTCTCAAGTTTTTTACGCCTAGACTGAGCCCGTTTAGTCGTTGAGGCGCGTGCCAGATTACGATTGACAAAATCTTCTAAACTTGCAATTTCCTTTTGCTGCTTGTCGTATTGCTTGGCTTGCGTTGCTAATTTTTCAGCCTTTAAGTCGATATATTTACTGTAATTTCCGACATATCTTTCAAGCTGACCACGCGATAATTCCAATGTTTCAGTTGTCACTTTGTCCAAAAAATAACGGTCATGGCTAACAATCAAAATTGCGCCACGATAATTTTTCAGATAATTTTCCAACCACAGCAAGGTTTCAATATCCAAATGGTTAGTCGGCTCATCCAATATCAAAAATTGCGGATTTTCCAGTAAGATTTTCGCCAAAGCCAAGCGCGTTTTCTGCCCACCTGACAAACTTGCCACCGTTTGCTGCCAAAAACTGTCATCAAATTTAAAACCGTTCAGCACATTTTTGATGTCAGATTCATAGGTAAAGCCTTTATTTTGACGAAATTCCTCGGTCAAGGTGTCGTAACGTAACATCAGAGATGCTAATTCCTCGCCTGATAACTCGCCCATTTGCGACTCCATTTGGCGAAGTTGCTTTTCTTGTGCAATAAGCGTGTCAAAAACGCTAAGCATTTCATCATAAACTGTACGTTCTGATGAAAAATTGGTCTCTTGTGCCAAGTAAGACAGGGTCAAATTTTTAGTCTTTGACATCTCGCCTGAGCTTGGCGTTTCAACGTCTGCAATAATTTTCAGCAATGTTGACTTGCCTGCACCATTTCTCCCAACAAGCGAAACCCTAGAATTATCCTGAATTGTAAAATTTATTTTCTCAAACAAAACATCTGCGCCAAAAGTTCGCGAGATGTTATTTCCTTGTAGTAAAATCATATTCCCATTTTATCATAAAATGACAAGATTATCTAATATTTTATCACTTATTGTTTGACAACTTCACAAACTTTTGGTAACATATTCACAAAGAATACTTTTTAGAAAATGGAGTTTACTCAAAAAATGGTCGTTACAAAATTTAATGAAGTGTTGCCCAAGGCAACTGCCAAGCGGTTGCCACAATATTATCGAATTTTTAAGCAATTTGTTGCTGACAAGATTGAACGTACAAATTCACAAGCTATCGCCGCAAAACTAGGCGTTGATTCAGCAACAGTCCGCCGTGATTTCTCACTCTTTGGCGAACTCGGACGTCGTGGCTATGGCTATGATACCGCTGTTCTTCGCGACTTTTTCAGCGACCTACTTGGCGACTCAGCCGAAACAAATATTGCCCTTGTCGGTGTCGGCAATCTTGGACGTGCGCTCATCAACTATCGCTTTCATGACCGCAATAAAATGCGAATTACCCAAGCCTACGATGTTGCGGGCAATCTGCTTGTTGGGACAACAACAGATGATGGCATCCCTGTTTATAACATTTCAGACATCAAAAAGAACCTCCCAAATTCCGATATTGAGACAGCTATCATCTCCGTTCAAACAGATAAAGCACAAAAAGTCGCAGACATACTCATTGATGCAGGCATTAAAGGTATCCTCAATTTCACACCGCACCGTTTAGAAGTCCCTGATGAGATTACCGTCCAATCTGTTGATTTGACAAGTGAACTCCAAACGCTCCTCTTTTTTATGAATGATAAAAAAGAAACTGCTAAGAAAAAATGACAACTTTACAACCAATTATCGGTGTTGCTGCAAATGAACGGCGCGATGCAGGTGGAGAAATGGGGCATATGGCGATTTCCTACAATCCGTCTGGTTATATTAAAGCTGTTCAACTTGTCGGCGGTCTACCCATCATGTTGCCAATCGGCGATCCGATGAATGCTAAACGTTATGTTTCGATGATTGACAAGCTCGTTTTAGCTGGCGGTCAAAATGTTGCACCCGAATTTTACGGTGAAGTTGAAACAATTAAGTCTAACGACTACAATCGTGAACGTGATGCTTTCGAGATTGCGCTAATTAACGAAGCCATCAAGCAAAATAAGCCGATTCTCGGTGTCTGTCGCGGTATGCAGCTAGCAAATGTCGCCCTCGGTGGGTCGCTTAATCAAAATACACCCAATCATTGGCAAAGTACGCCTATCACACAAACTTCTCATGATGTGTTAATAAATAACGCATCTCCGCTGATGAAAATTTACGGTCAAAAAGCGCAAGTCAATTCATTTCATAGGCAAAGCCTCAAACAGATTGCCCCTCAACTCGAAATTATCGCTAAATCTATCGGTGACGATGTGATTGAAGCCGTTCAGTCAACTGACCCGAACTTACGTTTTCTCGGTGTTCAATGGCATCCGGACTTTATGTATAATGTCCGTGACGAGGATTTGGCTTTTTTTCGTTATGCGGTTTATCATTTATAAAATTCAAAAGTTTTATATACATGATTTTCACATTATAATATTATGTGAAAATCACTTATTCTGTTGCGCTTTTGCCTCTATAAAATCAAAAGGTGATAACATTAGACCATTTTCTTGAAACGAAAAATATCGAGAATGTCCGATAACGATATGGTCAATGAAATTGATCCCAACATTATCGCAAGCATTTTCCATACGCTCGGTAAAAATCATATCTGCATCGGATGGTTGCGGATCGCCAGACGGATGATTATGCGCAATCAAAAGACCAGCAGCCAAAGTTTTGAGCGCAAAATGTAAAATTTCACGCGGATTAGCACTTGCTGAATTAACGGTACCAACAAAAATGGTTCGTTTTTTTATAATCTTATTTTTACCATCAAGATAAACGGCAACCAAATGTTCTTGATCAAAATCTGACATCTCGTCCATCAGCACACTTGCAAATTGTTGCGAGCCCTTGACCTGACCATAACGCTTGCGTTCAGTCGTCTGAATCCGTTTACCAAGCTCAATCATCGCACGAATTTCAACTGCTTTTGTCGTGCCAATTCCTGGAATTTTCATCAATTCCTCAACACTTGAGCGCCGAAAATTTTCTAGCGTTTCAAAATGCTTGAGAATTTGCCCTGATAAATCTAAAACAGATATTTTTGACGTACCTGTTCGCAATAAAATTGCCAGAAGTTCCTGATCTGACAAATATTTTTCGCCAAGCGCTCTCAAACGTTCGCGTGGCATCATGGGATAGTCTGTTTCTCTAATTTCGTACATATTTTTTACCTCTACTATCTTATACGTAAAAAATCTTGTTTTTGCTTGGGGAATTTGTGTCTGAATTATCAAAATACCACTGTTCTTTGTTAAGTACGGTGGCGGACTTGAGTCTACTCTGATTATGCTTGAAGAGGTTGAGAAAGGGGTGAAATAAAAAATACACTGTCTTAATCAAATGACAGTGCATTTTTTATTGTTTGATTTAAAATTTATGCTGTATTTCATTTTGTCTCAAATAATATAATTTTCCACTATCATCAACCTAATCAAGCAAATTCGTTACCAATTTATTGATTTCATACTGAATTTCCTCAAAACTGACGATATACCACTCAGTTGCATCCACTTTTCTACCATTTACTGCTTTCATATCTATTTGTAGCTGCTTGTCAGCAAATATATCATGAAGATATTTTTCAACTTTTCTAGCACTCATATTTTGAATTTCAAATTTAGCAATTAAATTAACTTTCGCATACAAGTATGTTGCTTCATTTTCAGTATTTTTTAATCGTGATTCGACATTTTCAGAATAGCCGATTTTATACAAGTTTTCTAAAGAACTTAATTGGCTATCATCTCCAGCATATTTTACAACATAAATAAACCCAGTCGTTTGATATATTGGATTATCTTCTCCCAATAAAGGTAAATCATCAATTTTTTCTGAAATCATTTTCCCCGTTCTTTCACTAGAATACAGTGATGACGCTAATGAACGATAAAGCATATCACTTTCTGTTCCATTTTCATAAATAACATGTATTTTAGTATTTTTTTCTTGAGATTTAGAAGTCACAAACCACTCATCTCCCATACTTTCGACATATAACATAACGCCTTTTAAAATATAAAAACGCCCCGGTGATATATTATATTCTCCATTAATTCTTTTATTTTTATTACCGAATTTTAAAATTTTTCTCTCGCCATTTGCAATTTCAGCATGAACTTTTTTAAACATCCTGTCATATTTATCAAATTCTTTAGCTTTTTTCCGAACACCAATTTTATCAGCAGCTCTCACAGTTCGCGAATATCTGGACAAATCAAATAATGAATGATGATTTTCTAAATCAGTAAAAAGTTCATCATCATTTAAAATATCATCTAGTGAATTTAAAACTGGTATTTCATCAGTCACATTATCAAGTAAATCAAATTCATCATAATCTTTTAATAACGCCGTTTTTTGACTATCTCCTCTAATTCCTTTCAAGCGTGCCGCAAGTGCTCTTTCAATTCTATCAGCACGCTTTACTGGTTCTTTCCCGTTATGCTCTCTTATCCAATCATTGATTTCTTGAAATTTTTTAATTTCTGGATTTGCCGAACTAATTTTTTCAGGCACCTTACCTTTAATGACCTCATCAAATTCTGGGTCATTAAATATATCATCAAGACTATTAAATTTATCCATTTCTTTCCCTTTTAAGTTCAATAATTCTTGCAAGTCCAAAGGCTAATCGTTGCTCTAATTCATCATGACTTGTTTTTTCTGGATTTCGACCATTTTCAGCTTTAAATTTTTTGATTAGCGGATAAAGTTCTAAAATTTCAGCCTCAGTGAAATCTTTTCGTTTGCTATCAAATGTTGATTGAATTAAGCGTAATGTTGTACTATCAATATCTTTTGATAAAATCTCATAAGCACGTTGAAATGGATTGATAGAATCAATTAAATCAATTCCCAAATCATCAATATTGATAAATTTATCAGCCATTTTGATAATATTTCGATTATCTGAATCATGCTCAGAAGTTTTTAAAACCATATCAGCGATTAAATGCTGGCGAACTTCTTCACTTTCCACATTATTCAAATCTGGATATATTGTTGAAATAATTCGTGGAATAATCTGCTTATTGATAATCTTTGCATCAGCACCTGTTGCAATCGCTGCTTGAATCGTACTATCTTGTAAAATACTAGCCTTTAAATCATTCAAATCTTGCTCAATAATTTGTTTTGAGCGTTCACTACTCGGTGCAGCAAGCCCCTTGATATAAATATTAACACCATTTGATTTTTGCTCTTCACTATCCTTTGGCTTAAATCTATAAACAGGTGCAAGAACTTGCTCCATTAGTAAACTAGAAGTTATCGCTTTCATGACATTATTGATAGCATATTGAACTTCATCATCTTGAGCATCTGGTTGCGCTAATAAATTTGTAAATTGCGCATGCGTTTTATTACTGCTATCTCTTGTCACGCGCCCTATAATTTGAACAACTTCTGTTAGTGAATTTCTATAACCAATCGTCAGTGCATATTCTGCAAAGGGCCAATCAAAGCCTTCTTTTGCCATACCAAGTGCGATAATCATATCCAAATCATCTATATCTTGCATTTTATCAAGATAAGCGATTACTTTCTCTCGTCCTTCTTCTGTCACAAGGTCAGCAACTTTTAGTAATTTGTTATCTTTTGTTCGGATAATAAGAATAGACTTGTTCCTAAACCATACAAAAAATGTTAAACTAATGTTATGGAAGATATTTACGCAAAAACTAGCTCACTTAATGACAGTTTATTCAAACAACTTATTGGTGTGAAGCGCTCGACATTTACT
>NZ_BLLI01000006.1 GCF_011170085.1 Pseudolactococcus hodotermopsidis
AAATCAAAACCTTTAAGTGTATGGCTCAGAAATATCGTAATCGAAGAAAGAGGCACTTACTTCGTGCGTCCTTAATTTGTGGTATTATCAATTTCGAAATTTAATTTCGGGAGAAGTCTATTAAAAATTATTATAGTTTTGCTTCAAAAGATTTGCAAGAACGTATAGACATACTCAATTCGATAAAAAAGCGCAACGTATGATATACTGTAAGTATGACCTATGATAAAACAATCCAAAAAGATAATTTTGACTTATGCCGATAGTGAGGCTATTGAAAGTGTTCTTTATTTTTAACGAATTAAGTATAACATTCGAGTTGAACGATTAAAAAAAGAAGATGTGACACTTTTAAAAACTTCTGATTTAAATAAGCCCACTGAAAAATTATTAGAGATGATTTCAAGAACCTATATTGCGTGTAGATTTTGATTTTACCGATGAAAAAGAATATGATGTTAATCCTGAAAAATCAATTGAAGATTATAAAACTGAGGTTAAAATTTTTAATCATGGTTGATGAGTAATTATTTTATATTTTTGGAAATTAAGAACGCATAACAAAAGCAGAGCTCAAAAAACTCTGCTTTTGTGTTGCTACAATTTACTATTAAGTTGTTTTTGTTAAAATTCTTTTATAAAATAGGAAACCAGTTGCCACTGCGATTGGTTGGTGAAAAATTGGCTGAAATTAGCCAAAATCTGTTTTATTTCTTAGAATAAAGGCTCTTATCATAGGTCTCAGCCTTAGCCACAGCCTCTGTCAAAGTCAAGCCAGCAAATGCTTGCGCACCAAACAGGCGACCACTTTGTTTGTCATCAAGAAAGGCGGCAACGACCATGCCAGGAACGACTGTTTCAACAGCATGGTGGGCATTCGGACCGCCAAGGTCAGAACGCACCCAACCTGGATCGGCGATATTAATCGTCACGTCAGTCCCCTCAAAAGTCGAGACAAAATTGTGCGTGCCCTTGTCAAGTGCGCCCTTACTAACCGCATAAGCGGACTGCTCGGGCTGATTGTTGATACCGCTCGTTGTGTTGATAATCCGCCCAAAACCGCGCGCAACCATGCCGGGCGCAAATTTCCCAGTCAGAATCATTGGCGCCAAAGCATTAACCTTGAACGACAGCAGAAACTCGTCCGTATCCATTTTGTAGATGTCGTCTTGCAATGGTACCTGCACCCCAGCGTCGTTGAACAAAATATCAACGTCAGTTTTCGCCAACACCTCATCTGCCATTTTGCGAACCGCTTTATCATCGGACAGGTCACAAGCAACAGCATAAGCCGTAACGCCAAGCGCTGTCACCTCAGCCAAAACGTTTTCAGTATGGGCGATGTCACGACTATGCAAAACAAGATTTGCCCCCTCTTTTGCCAAATACAAAGCAATTTGACGACCAACGCCACGACTTGCACCAGTTACCAAAGCCCATTTACCTTTAACAGTGTTCATTTAAATTTATCCTCCATTTTTTAAAAACTATATATTTATTATACTATGTCGCTTGCTGAATGTAAAGGTTTCATGTGATATAATGAAGTATGATGAAAATTTTCGATACACATACCCATTTAAATACAGAAACTTTCCAAGGTCGTGAGGCCAAGGAGATTGAGAAAGCGCATGAGTTTGGCGTGACCAAGATGAATATCGTTGGTTTTGATATGCCAACAATCAAGCGTAGTCTGGCATTGTCAGAAGAATTTGACAATCTTTATGCCACAATTGGTTGGCATCCAACTGAGGCTAGCGATTACACGCCTGAAATCGAGGCGATGATTGTCGAAAATCTAGCTACTCCCAAAGTGATAGCACTCGGCGAAATCGGGCTAGATTACCATTGGATGACAGCGCCAAAAGAGGTGCAAGAACGTGTTTTTCGCCGTCAGATTCAGCTGTCGAAAACGCACAATCTGCCTTTTGTCGTGCATACGCGCGATGCGCTTGAGGACACTTATGCTATCATCAAGTCCGAGGGTGTTGGTGCGCGTGGTGGGATTATGCACTCATTTTCTGGCGATTATGAGACTGCCAAAAAGTTCCTCGATCTTGGGCTGATGGTATCATTTTCAGGTGTTGTGACCTTTAAAAAGGCGCTCGAACTGCAAGAGGTGGCGACAAAGTTGCCTTTGGACAAGATTTTGGTCGAGACGGATGCGCCCTATCTTGCGCCCATGCCTTATCGTGGCAAGGAAAACACGCCCGCCTACACCAAGTTTGTCGTCGAAAAAATCGCCGATTTGCGTGGTATTTCAGCTGACGAGGTAGCGCAAGCGACTTATGAGAATGCGATGAGAATTTTTGGTTTAGATAATGGCAAATAAGATAAAAATTTCAGAAATTCTTGTCGTTGAGGGCAAGGATGACACCGCTAATCTCAGACAATATTACGACGTAGAGACCTACGAAACACAAGGTTCTGCGATTTCAGAAGATGATTTAGATAGAATTGACCGCTTAAATGACCTTCGTGGTGTGATTGTTTTTACCGACCCAGATCATAGTGGCGAACGCATTCGGCGGATCATCATGACCGCCATTCCAACAGTTAAACACGCCTTTCTCAATCGCGATGAGGCAAGACCCAAGTCGAAAACGAAAGGGCGCTCACTTGGTGTTGAACATGCCAGTTTTGAAGATTTACAAAAGGCTTTAAGTCAAGTCACATCAAATTTTGAGGATGAAGATAATTTTGACATTGCGCCGAAAGATTTGATTCGACTAGGATTGATTGCGGCAAAGGACAGCCGACAACGACGTGAATTTTTAGGCGAACAACTCAGAATTGGTTACAGTAACGCCAAGCAATTGTTGAAACGTTTGGCGTTGTTTGGGGTGAGTTTGGCAGAAGTTGAGGATGTTATGCGGGAGTTTGACTGAAGAAATGGAAATTGCTAGAAGAAAATAAGCAATAAAGCGAGCAATTATTTTTTCTGCTATAATAGTATCAGACAAAAAAAATTCAGGAGAATCCCATGCACATAGCAGATTACCAAGTCACCAAAGCCATCTTAGAGCGCCACGGCTTTTCATTCAAAAAAAGTCTGGGGCAAAATTTTCTAACTGATACCAACATTTTACAGAAAATCGTTGAGACAGCTGAGATTGATGACCAAACAAATGTTATCGAAATTGGTCCAGGTATCGGTGCGCTGACTGAATTTATCGCCGAAAAAGCTGCCGAGGTTATGGCATTTGAGATTGATGACCGCTTGATGCCAATTCTCGCAGACACTTTGCGCGATTTTGACAACGTCACAGTCATCAACGAGGACGTGCTGAAAGCCGACTTAGCGCGGCATATCAAAAATTTCAAAAATCCTAATCTTCCGATAAAAGTCGTCGCTAACCTCCCTTATTACATCACGACCCCCATTCTCATGCACCTCATTGACAGCAAAATTCCCTTTACCGAGTTCGTCGTCATGATGCAAAAAGAAGTCGCCGACCGTATCAGCGCTAGCCCCAACACCAAGGCTTACGGCAGCCTCACTATTGCCGTCCAGTATCACATGACCGCCAAAGTCGCTTTCATCGTCCCCAAAACCGTCTTTGTTCCCGCGCCAAACGTTGATTCCGCTATTTTAAAGATGACACGGCGCGCCGCGCCAATGGTCGAGGTCACAGACGAGGCCTTCTTTTTCAAAGTCGCAAAAATCGCCTTTCGCCACAGACGAAAAACACTCTGGAACAATTTACAGTCAGCCTTTGGCAAGACAGAAGAAGTGCGTGTGCAACTAACAAAATCACTAGAAAACGCCGAAATCTCACCCAAAATAAGAGGCGAGGCGCTAACCATTAAAGAATTTGCCAAACTAGCTGAGGCACTGTTACCACTGAAATAAAACATGATACTGCAAAGTTAGCTTGAAGTTCAAATTAACAGGAGTTGGGAATAAAAATTAGCTATTTTAGCATATTTCAGCAAATAGAAAAATCGCATGAAATCAACGTTTTATAAAGCGAATTTCATACGATTTTTCTATTAATTTGCCTTTTGTTCCAATCTCTTTTTCATAGCAATATGCCGAATCCCAGCATCCAAAAATTCCTCGCCAAACGCCTCAAATCCCAATTTTTCATAAAAAGCAATGGCATGAAGTTGCGCATGCAGTTCAGCTGTTTCAAATTCTTGTGCCTTTAAAAAATTTAGCACAAAAACAATCAACTGAGACGCATACCCTTCTCCACGATAGGCTTTGAGCGTAGCGACACGCTGAATTAGCGCCTGTTTACCATTGTCAGACGGCAAAATGCGCAAGGTTGCAACAGCAGTCTCATCATCTAAGAACAGGACAAAATGAACACAATAAGCCTCATTTTCGTCAATTTCGAGCGAACAAGGAACATTTTGCTCCTTGACAAAAACAGTGTTGCGAATTTTCAGCGCCTGAACGTAAACGCTAGATAAAGTATCTCTTGTTTGCTTGATTTCCATATTTACCTCGATTTTGGTATAATTGTATATTATACCAAAACTTCGCTGAAAATACGAAAGGTACCTTGTGTTTAAAAATTCAAAATTATTTTACTGGACGATTGAGATGCTTGCGGTTGTTGCACTTATCTGGCTATTGACACATGTTAGCTTTGTCTTTAAGCCTATCACAACGCTGTTTTCATTGGTTTTTTTGCCTTTTGTTATCTCTGGTTTTCTTTACTATGTCTTTAATCCACTGGTCATTTTCCTAGAAAAAAAGTTTAAAATTCGACGAATTTGGGGTATTGTTCTCGTTTTTATCTTGATTATCGGCATTTGTGTCTATACGCTGACTGCACTCGTTCCAAATGTTATTGCGGAGCTGACCAGTTTGATAAATGCTTCGAGTGACGTTTTTCCAGCTCTCCAAAAATGGTTGGAGAATCTCTCAAAAAATCCCGCTTTTAGCGAGATAGATTTCAAGGCGCTGATTAATAAAGCCAATATTAGTTACATGGATATTTTGAAAAATCTGCTGTCGGGCGTGACACTCAGCGTTTCCAGTGTTGTCAATATCGTTTCAAAAATTGCTATGGTACTTGTTTTAGTTCCCATTCTACTTTTTTACATGCTCAAGGATGGTCAAAATATGTTGCCGTTTTTGAAAAAGACGGTATTAAAGACCGATAAACTTAATATCATAGGTCTTTTAAATGATATGAATAAGACAATTTCCAAATTTATCAGCGGTGCTGCGATTGATTGTTTGTTTATCTTTGTGACGGTTTTTATTTCCTATCTGATAATGCGTGTTCCGTATGCGTTTTTGTTTGCAGCATTTGCGGCGGTAACCAATCTGATTCCTTACTTGGGACCTTATATTGGGCTGATTCCAGTTGTTTTGACGATTGCCTTTGATGATCCGATAAAGGCGATTGGTGCTGTTCTTGTCGTGTTGACAATTCAGCAGATTGATGGCAATATCGTCTATCCCAAAATTGTTGGCTCAGCCGTTGAAGTTCATCCTGTGACAATCATGGTTTTGATGTTAGTGGTCGGCTCACTTTATGGTTTGATTGGTATGCTAATTGCTGTCCCATTTTACTCGCTTGCCAAAGAAATCGTGAAATTTTCATGGAAATTACGTGAAAATCGCCGACAATTGAGCTTGGTTACAAGCAAAACCAAGAAATATGATATAATGGATAAATAACGTTCGGACTTAACCGGACAAAATTTGGAGGAAACAAACCCATGCACCCTGACCCTGAAAGTCAGTCCTTGTTAATACAAATCGCTTTACTGGTCATTTTGACGATTATCAATGCTCTTTTTTCAGGCGCTGAAATGGCGCTCGTTTCAACGAGTCGTGCGCGTGTTGAACAGCGGGCTGAAGAGGGAGATAAGAAATATCAGAAATTACTTGCCGTTCTTAATCAACCAAGTAATTTTCTCTCAACGATTCAAATCGGCATTACCCTCATCAATATTCTTTCTGGGGCAAGTCTAGCTGATACTTTGTCGGCGAGACTTGCGCCTCTTTTGGGCGGTACGCCAACTGCTAAAACGATTGCCAATGTACTAATACTTGCTATTTTGACCTATGTTTCAATCGTTTTTGGTGAACTTTATCCCAAACGAATTGCGCAAAATCTCAAGGAAAAATATGCGCTTGCTGCTGTGACACCGTTGCATATTTTAGGGCTGATTATGCGCCCGTTTGTCTGGCTGCTTGCGACTTCAACCAACATTCTCAGTAAGCTAACACCGATGACTTTCGACGATGATGCTGAGGATATGACACGCGACGAAATTGAGTACATTCTCAACAATAGTGACAACAGTGCGCTTGATGACAATGAGCGCGAGATGTTGGCGGGCGTTTTCAGCCTTGACGAGTTGATGGCGCGCGAAATCATGGTACCGCGGACGGATGCTTTTATGGTTGATGTCAATGATGATATTCATGCTAATATTGCAGCGATTCTCGCACAAAATTTCAGCAGAATCCCTGTCTATGAAGACGATAAAGATAAAATTGTCGGCGTTTTGCATACTAAAACCTTACTGAGAAATGGTTATGAGCAAGGGTTCGATAAGTTAGAGTTAAGAACGTTTTTACAAGAACCACTTTTTGTTCCAGAAACAATTTTTGTCGACGATTTGTTGCGTGAACTTAAAAAAACGCAGAATCAAATGGCGATTTTGCTCAATGAATACGGTGGCGTTGAGGGCATTGTCACGCTTGAAGATTTGCTAGAAGAAATTGTCGGCGAGATTGAAGATGAGTCCGATATTGCTGAAAAAGATATTTTCCCGATTGCTGACAATATTTTTGTTGTCAAAGGCAGTCTGACTTTAAATGACTTTAACGAGCATTTTGACACACATCTGGAATCTGATGATGTTGACACGATTGCGGGCTATTTCATGGCGGGAATTGGTGCGATTCCAAATGAAAAAGAGCAGATTGACTATGATGTTGTGACTGATAAGGACAATCTGACTTTGACAAGTCTCGAAGTTGACGGGACACGTCTGGTTAAATTGCGCGTGACTTTCCATGAAAATTTGTCAGGAGTTGAAAGTGATGCTGCTGAAAAATAAGGATAAGGCATCTCTAAAAATTGCTTTTGTTCATTTTTAGATAAAATTTTCTTAGGTTAGGAGATCCGATGAAGCTTGTTGGTGCAAGTAGAGGAAGATTGACGATTAAGGGAATTTTAACAAAAATGGGCGAATCTGAATTTTTAGAGATGCCCTATAATAAGGTGGGCGTCTGGGCAGGTGCTCATTTTTATATTCTTTCTTGATTTAAAAATAGATATGGACATCTCTAAAAACTCAGATTTCCCAAATTTTGTCAGCTCATAAAATCGCTGACAGAAAAAGATGTGCTAGATTTTCCAAATCCTGCGTCAATCTTTCTAGCCTTGCACCAGCAAGCCGTCGCCAGATTTCCTTGCGGTTAAAAAATCTATCTAAAATTTTGAAAAAGCAGTTTTTAGAGATGCCCATATAAAACCATGAAAAAAAAGTGGTGCGACGCATAACCGCAGGCGCAAATTTTCATAGAAAATTTGCTTGAAGTTCAAATAAAGGAAAATAAAATGCAAGAATTATTTCAAATAACGCTTATTTTAGGCGCGAGTTTAATGGCTACGGTGGTGTCTAGGCGGATTGGTATGCCAGCAGTTGTGGGGCAACTTTTGCTTGGTATTCTCCTTGCGCCAAGTGTTCTGGGGCTGATTCACGGAACTGAAACGCTTGAGTTTCTAGCTGAAATCGGCGTTATTTTACTCATGTTTTTGGCGGGGCTTGAGAGTGACTTTGATTTGCTCAAAAAATACATGAAACCAAGTCTACTGGTTGCGATTTTAGGCGTTATTGTACCGCTTATCGCCTATGCTGGATTGACGGCCTATATGGGTTACAAGCCACCTATTGCGCTTTTTTATGGTATCGTTTTTGCGGCGACCAGTGTCTCCATTACCGTTGAAGTTTTGCAGGAATATGGTAAACTAACCACGCAAGCTGGTGCTGTCATTCTGGGGGCAGCAGTTGCAGATGACATTATTGCCGTATTAGTGCTGAGCTTTTTTATGAGTTCACAAAAATCTGATGGCAATCTTGCTCTGAAATTCGCCTTACAAGTCATTTTCTTAGTCTTTCTCTATCTTGCTTTTAAATGGCTAGTGCCGTTTGTTTTTCATTTGATAAATAAACTCACGATTTTTGCCAAATATATAACCGCTAGTTTGCTGATTTGCTTTATTTTTTCACTTCTTGCTGATTTTGTTGGCATGAGTGCCGTGATTGGTGCTTTTTTTGCGGGTCTTGCCATTGGTCAGACAACCATGGCTGAGAAAATAGAAACTTCTATTAGCACGATTGCTTACACCTTTTTTATCCCCATTTTCTTTATGACAATCGCCTTACCGATTCAATTTAATGGCATACTGGCAAGTCCTTTATTTGTTATTTGCCTGACCATTTTGGCTATTTTGACAAAACTTGTGCCAAGTTATCTCATCTCTCGCAGTTTCAAATTTGCTAAACGTGACAGTTTGCTGATTGGTAGTGGCATGGTCAGTCGTGGTGAAATGGCACTGATTGTCACGCAGATAGGACTTGCTAGCAAGTTGATTGATACAACGATTTATAGTGAGCTTGTTATTGTCATTATTTTGTCAACCTTGATTGCGCCATTTTTGATTAAGGCGAGTTTGACAATGACGTAATATCCGATTTCTTGTCTATTTTAAATTTGATTTCTAATCACTTTCCAACCAAAATAATTGTCAACACTATCAAAATAACGTAAAATAGAAGTAGGTTAGATGTAACTTTAGACTCGTATTAGAAAGTGTGATAATCATGGAAAACCTAGGAGATGTGACTGGACTCATCCATTCAACTGAGAGTTTTGGGAGTGTTGATGGTCCTGGTATACGTTTTATTATTTTTATGCAAGGCTGTAAAATGCGTTGTAAATTTTGCCATAATCCCGACACATGGGCGATGAAAACAAAAAAAGCGCGAGAGCGAACGGTTGATGACATATTGACAGAAGCGCTCAAATACAAGTCTTTTTGGGGTAGTCGTGGTGGCATTACGGTTTCTGGTGGTGAGGCCATGTTACAAATGGACTTTGTGACGGCTTTGTTTACGAAAGCCAAAGCGCTTGGTATCCATTGTACGCTAGACACCTGTGGTCAACCTTTTTCGACTAAACCTGAAATGCTAGAAAAAATCGACAAACTTCTTGCTGTAACTGATTTGGTGCTACTTGACATCAAGGAAATCAACGATATGAGACATCGTGATTTGACGGGACATAAAAACGCCAATATTCTCGCATTTTCTCATTATTTATCAGATAAAAATATTCCTGTTTGGATTCGGCATGTTCTTGTGCCTGGCGAAACAGATTTTGACGACGATTTGACTGAGCTTGGTAACTACGTCAAAACCTTGAAAAATGTTGTGAAATTTGAAGTTTTGCCTTATCATACCATGGGTGAGTTCAAATGGCGAGAGCTAGGCTGGGAGTATCCGCTAGTCGGTGTCAAACCACCATCAGCTGACCGTGTTGCCAATGCCAAAGCCTTGTTACAGACAGAAGATTATAAGAAATATTTGGAACGTGTGAAAAATTAAGCATAAAAAGTGTATAATAGACTATACACTTTTTTTGGAGAGAGAATAAAAAATGACAAAAATAATTTTCATGGGGACACCTGATTTTTCCGTGCCAATCTTAGACGGTCTGATTGAAAGTGGCTATGATGTTCTCGCCGTCGTGACCCAACCCGATCGTGCGGTTGGCCGTAAAAAAGAAATCAAGATGACACCAGTCAAAGTGGCGGCATTGCGCCATAATTTGCCAGTTTATCAACCTGAGAAAATTAGCGATTCTGCTGAAATGGCGGAACTTCTGACATTGAATGCTGACCTTATCGTAACGGCAGCTTTCGGGCAATTTTTGCCAGAAAAATTGCTTAACTCAGTCAAGCATGCCATCAATATTCATGCTAGTCTCTTGCCCAAATACCGTGGTGGTGCGCCTGTTCATTATGCCATCATCAATGGCGATACTGAAACTGGCGTGACCATTATGGAAATGGTCAAGAAAATGGACGCGGGCGATATGATTTCGCAGCGGGGGATTCCGATTACTGACGCTGATACTGTTGGCACAATGTTTGACAAGCTGAGCCTTGTCGGACGTGAGCTTTTGCTTGAAACCTTGCCAGATTATCTGGCTGGCAAGTTGCAACCTGTGTCACAGGCAGAAACGCAAGTGACTTTTTCGCCAAATATCACACCAGAGCAGGAGCGTGTTGATTGGCAACAGCCTGCGCGTGATATTTTCAATCAAGTGCGTGGTATGTCGCCGTGGCCTGTGGCGCATACGACTTGGCAAAATGCCCGTTTCAAACTACACAACGTTGCTTTGGTTGACGGCGAAGGCACCTCAGGCTCAGTCATTGAAAAAACGAAAAAAAGTCTGCTTGTCGCAACAGGAAAAGGGGCGATAAGCCTTATCACTGTCCAACCAGCAGGCAAACCTAAAATGCCCATCCAAGATTTTCTAAATGGCTTAGGCAAAAACATCAAAATCGGAGATAAATTTGAGTAATAATCCGCGCCGTGTGGCGCTTTCGGTCATTAATGACGTCCTAAATAACGGCGCTTATGCTAATATTGCGCTTAATGAAAAAATCAAGTCGGAAAATCTGACTGAACTTGACAAAAAGCTAGTAACGCAGCTTGTTTATGGCACGATTTCAATGAAAATCACGCTAGATTGGTACACCAAACCATTTGTCAAGAAAACGAAAAAATGGGTTAAAAATCTACTTGCCATGACCGTTTACCAGATGATTTACATGGATCGGATTCCGACCTCGGCGGCGGTTGATGAGGCAGTCAAAATTGCTAAAAAGCAAGGCGATAAGCGACTTGCTGGCTTTGTTAATGGCGTTCTGCGCAATTTTACACGTGCTGAATTACGATCATTTGACGAAATTTCTGATTCGACTGAAAAATTATCTGTCCAATATTCGATGCCGATTGACTTGACGAAAAAATTTGTTAAACAATTCGGATTTGAAAAAACAGTTAAAATTTTTAAAAGTCTGGCAGAACCAAGTCGTGCAAGTTTACGCGTTAATTTGAGCAAAACAGATCTCCAGACTGAACTTAATCGCTTACTTCGTGACTATGATGTTGTGCCATCTGAAATTTCTGAAACAGGTATTGTCGCTGAATCGGGTCATTTTGCTGACTTGCTTGATTTTAACGACGGTCTTATCACGATTCAAGATGAATCAAGTCAGCTTGTTGCCGTTGTGCTTGACCCGCAGCCACATGACAGAATCCTTGATGCTTGTGCAGCACCTGGTGGCAAAACGGTGCATATGGCAGAATATTTGTCAGAAAGCGGGCATATTGAGGCGCTTGATTTGTACGACCATAAACTGCGTTTAATTAAGCAAAATGCTGAACGCTTAGGGCAAATGGACAAAATCACCTTGACCAAACTGGATGCACGCCAAAGTTTTGAAAAATTTGGTGCCAATCGTTTTGATAAGATTTTAATTGATGCGCCTTGCTCAGGTATTGGGCTGATTCGCCGCAAACCAGACATCAAATATCGCAAAGAAACGACCGATTTTACAAATTTACAGAAAATTCAGCTCGAAATATTGGAAAATACTTGCCAAACCCTTATAAATCATGGTATCATAGTTTATAGTACATGCACAATTTTTGATGAAGAGAATTTTCAAGTGATTGATAAGTTCTTGGCAAGGCACCCTGAGTTTGAAAAGGTTGCATTAACACATGAAAGAGCGGACATTGTTAAAGACGGTTGCCTTTTTATCACGCCAGATGCTTATCATACAGATGGTTTCTTTATCGCTAAATTGCGTAAATCTAATCTCAACGAAAATGAGTGAGACTGCTAGTGTTTAAATATCAGTCTCACATCTAAAATGAGGATATTCATGAAGTATAGTATTTTGTCAGACGTTGGACAGAAACGTTCCAACAATCAGGACTATGCCGACACTTTTGTTAATCAGCAAGGTGAGCGGATTTTTCTGCTTGCAGATGGTATGGGCGGTCATAAAGCTGGCAATGTGGCGAGCAAATTGGCAGTTGAGGACTTGGGAAAGGCGTGGACGACAACAACTTTCGCCCTTGGAAGTGAGTCGAGTGAAGTTGAGGAATGGCTCCGTGCGCAAATTTGTGCGGAAAATGAAAATATTGCCAACCTTGGTAAGCTCGATGAGTATCAAGGTATGGGAACAACGCTTGAGGCTGTCATCGTCCAAAAACACCAAATTATCAATGCCCATGTTGGCGATTCTCGCACGCAAATCATCAAAAATGGTGAGTTGATTCGGCTTACAAAGGATCATTCCTTAGTTCAAGAATTGGTTGATGCGGGGCAGATTACTGCTGATGAGGCTGAACATCATCCTAATAAAAATATTATCACACGTTCACTTGGTCAACCAATTGATGTGAAAGTGGACACGGCAACGCTTGAAATTGATGAAAATGATATGATTATCATGAGTTCTGACGGGTTGACAAATATGATACCAAGCACAGACATCGTGAAAATTATTGAAAATGACATTGCGCTAGATTTACAAGCAGAAGCGTTGGTAGGTCTTGCTAACAGCAACGGCGGTCTTGATAATATCACAGTCGTTTTGATCAAGTTTGATAAAGGAGATCTGTAATGATAGAAGTGGGGAAAATCTATGCAGATCGTTATCGGGTGCGTAGAGAAATTGGTCGCGGTGGCATGGCAAATGTTTATCTGGGCGAAGATACCTATTTAGATAATCGGCAGGTTGCGATAAAAGTTCTGCGTTCAAATTTTGAAAATGATAGTATTGCGATTGCGCGTTTTCAGCGTGAGGCTTACGCTATGGCGGAACTCAATCATCCAAATATTGTGAGTATTTCTGATGTCGGTGATGCAGACTCTCAGCAATATATTGTCATGGAATACGTTGACGGCTTGACTCTTAAGCAGTATATCAATGAACATGCCCCTCTTGCCAATGAAGAAGTTATCAGAATTGGCGATGAGATTTTGGCAGCGATGGCTTTGGCGCATAGTAGCGGTATTATTCATCGTGATTTGAAACCGCAAAATATTCTGATTACCAGAGATGGTACAGCAAAAGTCACGGATTTTGGTATTGCTAAAGCATTGTCAGAAACCTCGTTGACACAAACTAACTCAATGTTTGGCTCAGTGCAATATCTTAGTCCTGAGCAAGCGCGTGGCGGCAATGCGACACCTCAGAGCGACTTGTATGCGATTGGTATCATTCTCTATGAGATGTTGACAGGTCAGATCCCTTTTGACGGCGATAGTCCAGTTACGATTGCGCTGAAACATTTTCAGGAAAACCTACCAAGCATTATCAACCAAAACCGAAATGTCCCACAGGCACTTGAAAATGTTGTCATCAAAGCGACAGCTAAAAAGTTAGAAGATCGTTATGATAACGCGTTAGCAATGCGTCAGGACTTGGATATGGCTTTGAGTTTGGATCATGCGCATGACCCCAAGCGCACATTTGCTGAGGATATGGAGGCTACAAAATCTATTCCAAAAATTCTCATTCCTGATAATGGTAATACCGATAAATTAGTCAATCAAGTTAGGCAAGATACAGTTCCTGAACCAGAACCACAGTTTGTGGGCACAAGTACTCCTAGACATCGTGTTCCTAAAGGCTTAATCATTGGTGGTGCGATCATTGCGATTCTTACCATTGCGGTGGCAGCCTTGTTTCTGACAACACCAAAAGAAGTCAGAGTGCCAGATGTTTCTGGCAAGACTGTTATTGAGGCGACAAATGAGCTTGAGAAAAAGAAACTCAAGGTGGGTGAAATCATTTCAGAGGGAAGTACTGAAGTTGAGGTTGAGAAAGATAGGGTTATAAAGACTAATCCAGAGAAAGGGACCAATAAAAAAGAAGGTTCTAAAATCAATCTTTATGTGTCGAAAGGTGGCAATGTCATCGAGATGCAAGATTATATTGATGAAGATATACAAACTGCTATCGATGAACTTATGCTTAAATACAATGTCAGCGCCAGTCAGATTGAAAAGAAATATGTTAAATCATCGAATTTTGAGGCAGGAAAAATTGTTAAACAAACACCTAAAGCAGGCAAAGACTTTGATTTAGATGGTATAGAAAAAATTGTCTTTGAGGTATCTAAGGGCGATGAGGTTGCTATGCCAACTTATCAAAATCTTTCTGGTATGAGTACGAAAACAGTGACAGTATTAAAAGCTGAACTTCAAAATCTAGGTGTGCCACTCAAGAATATTACAGTTGAGTATTTGACAACAGCTGACAAAGCATCTGATGGTTATGTTGTTAGCTCAACACCTGAACAAGGTGCTAATTTTAAAGCCGAAACAACACAAATTGTGTTGACAGTCTTAAAATATGAAGCACCCTCAGAAAGTTCAAGTGTGACCAAATCAAAATCTGAAAGTCAAAGTAGCAGTCAGTCAAGTTCAGATTCTGAGCCGATTCAGTCAACGACCGCACCACCAGAATCTGAATTCTCAACAACAACTCGATCAAATTGACAAAAATTGTTAGTAAATGCCTGACAAATGATACTTTATTTTGATATTAAAGAAAGGGTTGAGATTTTTCTCAGCTTTTTTCGTATAATAGAGTATAGCATAAAAATAATTGGAGAAAATCATGACAATACGTGGCTTTGAAATCATTACAAAATATAAAAATACAGATATTACACTACCGTTTCGTGCCACAGCGCATGCAGCGGGCTATGATTTGAGTGCAGCTGAAACCATTAGCATTGCCCCAAATGACATCAAGCTCATCCCGACAGGTATCAAGGCTTACATGCAGCCGTCTGAGGTGCTTTATCTCTACGATCGCTCGTCAAATCCGAGTAAAAAAGGTCTAGTTTTGATTAACAGCGTAGGTGTGATTGACGGCGATTATTATAACAATCCTGACAATGAGGGGCATATTTTTGCCCGAATGAAAAATATCACGGACGAGGTGGTCACGGTCGAAAAAGGCGAGCGGATCGTTCAAGGTGTTTTTGCACCATTTCTCATAGCAGATGCTGACAGTGCTGACGGTGCAAGAGTCGGTGGCTTTGGTAGCACAGGAAAATAAGGATGGCAAAAGTAAAATCAAAATTCGTCTGCCAATCTTGTGGTTACCAGTCGCCCAAATACATGGGACGTTGTGCCAATTGTGGCGCATGGAACTCATTTGTCGAAGAAGTTGAAACCAAAGAAGTCAAAAATGCGCGCGTGACCCTCACTGGCGAGAAAACGCGCCCCGTTAAGCTCGGTGAAGTCGAAAGTCTTGAGACACCGCGTGTCAAAACGGATATGGCTGAATTTAATCGTGTGCTTGGTGGTGGTGTTGTTCCAGGCAGTCTGATTCTCATCGGTGGCGATCCAGGTATCGGTAAATCAACGATTCTCTTGCAAGTTTCGGTTCAACTTGCTCATATTGGGCGTGTTCTTTATGTATCGGGCGAAGAATCTGCCCAACAAATCAAAATGCGGGCGGAACGTTTAGGAGATTTGGAGGCAGATTTTTATCTTTATGCTGAAAATAATATGCAAAATGTTCGCGCTGAAATCGAAAAATTAAAGCCAGATTTTCTAGTGATTGATTCCATTCAAACCGTTATGAGTCCAGAAATTACAGGTGTTCAAGGGTCGGTTAGCCAAGTGCGTGAAGTCACGGCTGAATTGCTCCAAATCGCTAAAACCAACAACATTGCCACCTTTATCGTTGGTCATGTGACCAAGGAAGGTAGTCTTGCGGGACCGCGCATGTTGGAGCATATGGTGGATACGGTGCTGTATTTTGAGGGCGAGCGCCAACATACTTTCCGTATTTTGCGGGCAGTCAAAAACCGTTTTGGCTCGACCAATGAAATCGGCATTTTTGAAATGCAGTCGCAAGGTCTAGTCGAAGTGACTAATCCGAGCGAGATTTTCCTCGAAGAACGCTTAGCTGGTGCGACAGGCTCGGCAATTGTTGTCTCAATGGAGGGAACACGCCCGATTTTAGTTGAAATTCAAGCGCTTGTCACGCCGACCGTTTTTGGCAATGCGAGACGAACAACATCTGGGCTTGATTTTAATCGTGTTAGCTTAATCATGGCAGTTTTAGAAAAACGCGCTAATTTGTTATTGCAAAATCAAGATGCCTATCTCAAATCTGCGGGTGGTGTCAAATTAGACGAGCCAGCCGTTGATTTGGCGGTTGCCCTTGCGATTGTTTCAAGCTACAAAGAAAAGCCGACACCAGCAAATGTTGCTTTTATCGGTGAACTTGGTTTGACTGGTGAAATTCGTCGGGTCAATCGCATTGAAAATCGAATTAACGAGGCAGCAAAACTCGGTTTCAAAAAAATATATGCACCGAAAAATTCCTTATCTGGACTTGAAATTCCCGCAACTATTGAAGTTATCGGTGTTGCGACACTTAAGGAGGTTTTGCAGAAAGTGTTTGGTTAAAGGTATTTTTAAGAAAATATGTTAAAATAAAAGGGTGCAATCGTTTTCAGATGCGCTCTATTTTTTAAGTAAAATTAAATTATTTATCACAAAATAAAGTCATGATGTTAAAAATATGACTTTAACATTAGAAGGAGAATGTATGAAAAGAATCATCATTCATGCCTTGATGGCGATTGTCGGTGCAACACTTGGCAATACGTTTTTACCAGATTTCTGGGTATTGATTCATCAAAGGCAATTTGAAAGCAACGCAGCGGTCAATAGTTTAATTGGCGCACTTATTTTTCTGGTTTTTTCATTTATTTTTATCAGACTGCTGCTTAGCTTTGTAGAAAAAATTGACGAAATAATTGCAACGATTAACATTCCCAAAATCACTTGGCGTTTTTTAGGTGCTGTGATTGGGCTTGTTGTCGGTGTTGTTGGTAGTGTGCCGCTTTGGATTTTGCGGATTCCGATTTTGTCAACGATTTTACCGTTTTTAGTCATGATGTTGACAACTTATATTGGGTACAGTATTTCATCACGTCGTGAGGCTGATATTCTCAAAATTTTCAGTAGGAAAAAAGTGCTGACTGAGCGAGCTGAGAAACATGAAAAAATTGAGAAAAAAGAGAGACGGAAAAAACAAAATTTCGCTAAATTACTAGATACGAGTGTTTTGATTGACGGTCGAATTTTTGATATTCTCAAAACGGGTTTTTTGGACGGCGAAATTATTGTGCCGAATTTTGTGCTTTTGGAAATGCAAATTTTGTCTGATAGCAATGATAATCTCAAGCGTGCTAAGGGTCGCCGTGGTTTAGATTTGGTCAATAATATGAAAGAAATCGCCAAAGTGACCGTTTCAAACAAGGATTATGATGATATTCATGAGGTTGATACCAAACTTTTGCGCTATGCTGCAGAAACAGGTGCTTCCCTTGTAACCAATGATTTCAATCTTAATAAAGTCGCTGAAATTCAAGGTATCAAGGTGTTGAATATCAACGACCTCGCAAATGCGGTGAAACCGCAGCTAGTTGTCGGCGATACACTTGACATTCTCATCGTCAAGAAAGGTACTGAGCGCCGTCAGGGGATTGGTTACTTGCCTGACGGCACGATGATTGTTGTTGAGGAGACGGCGGATAAACTTGATAAGATGGTTAGGATTGAGGTAACCAAGTCGCTCCAAACGTCTGCTGGACGGATGATTTTCGGAGAGCTTGTGCGATGAAAAATGCTTACAGCGCAATCATTCTCGTCGCTGGTTCGGGCAGTCGAATGGGTGCTTGTCGCAATAAAATTTTTTTGACATTAAACGGTCAAGCGATTTTTCGCTATTCATTAGACTTGTTTTTGGCAGATTCCGATTGTCAACAAGTGATTTTGGTTGGCAAGTTTGATGAAAAAGCGCATTTCGAGCATTTGTTGTCTCAACGTGTGCAATTTGTCATTGGTGGTAGTGAACGGCAAGATTCTGTCAGAAATGCTTTGGCTGTTGTGACACAAAAAACAGTCATGGTTCATGACGGCGCAAGGCCGTTTGTCACAGCTTCCGAATTGTCAGCGCTCAAAAAACAGAAAAATGCGATATTAGCAGCGCCTGTCAAGGACACGATTAAGCAAATTATCGACGGAAAGATCCTTAAAACAGTGCCACGTGAGGCGCTTTGGGGCGCACAAACACCCCAGTTATTTGAGACTGCTCTCATCAAAAAAGTTCACGAAATGGCGCATAAAGCAGCGTTTTTGGGGACTGACGATGCGAGTTTGGTCGAGCAATTTTCTGATGTTTCGGTTACCATTGTGCAAGGGTCTTACGAAAATATCAAGATGACAACGCCTGAGGATCTGATTTTTGGGCAAGCGATTTTGGCGAATCGGTCGGACGACTGATGACATCATTTGATAATTCTGCTAATATGGTAAAGGTAAGGAGAATTATCAAAAGAATCACAGGCTTAAATTATTTATTGTTGGCATTGTTTGCTTTTATCGCCTTGGCATCCGAGGGAGTGCTTGTTTGCTTGAATTTGCGTTATTTAATGGTGTTAGTATGGCAGATTATTCTAACACTTACTTTGCTTATCTTCTCGTTAGTGTTCTCATATATTGATTGGCATGGCTTTAAACCATTGCTAGAATTTGAACATTATGGGAATGTTTCGTTATTTATTGCGCAATATCTCTATTATTCTTTTGAGGTTGCCTTGTTTACATTGATTATTGTCGCATTGACTTGGGGGATAGGTCATATGTTATCAAAAAAAGGGGTAGCCTCAACAATTCTTGGTTTTGGAATGGGGTTGTCATTTATTGGTGAATAGAGATATTAAAAAACGTATATCTTATTAGGGATAATGTTTGTGTTGTGAAAAAAAGGAGTAGCCAACCCAACGGCTAAGCGGTAAAACCGCTAAGCCACGTTGTGCCTAGCTACTTCCCTAAGTTCTTCGCGACTATGTCGCTCAATCGCTAAAGGAGTAGCCAACCCAACGGCTAAGCGGTAAAACCGCTAAGCCACGTTGTGCCTAGCTACTTCCCTAAGCTCTTCGCGACTAAAGTCGCTCAATCGCTAAAGGAGTAGCCATGTCAGATAACAAAATGAAATACACAATTGATAGTAATATGCAATTTCCATTGATTGAAATTGCGCTTGAAACGGGCGAATTTGCCTACATTCAGCGGGGGAGTATGGTTTATCATAACGCTGCGGTGAGTCTTAATACTGAGCTTAATGCTAAAGGGAGCGGGCTTGGCAAGTTGTTCAAGGCGGCTGGGCGTGCGATGACGTCTGGCGAGAGTGTGTTCATCACAAAAGCTGTTTCAAATGCCGATAATGGTATTTTGGCGCTTGCGCCGTCAACCCCTGGGCAAGTTATGCCACTGGAGCTTGGCGCTGAGCAGTATCGGCTCAATGATGGTGCTTTTCTTGCGCTTGACGGTAGCGCTCAGTACACCATGGAGCGCCAAAGTGTCGGGCGTGCGCTCTTTGGTGGTCAAGGCGGGCTTTATGTGATGACGACTTATGGCGAGGGGACGCTCCTTGTCAACGCTTTTGGTAGTATCAAAAAAATAACGCTTGCGCACCAAGAAATCACGATTGACAATGCGCATGTTGTGGCTTGGTCTGAAAGTCTTGATTATGACATTCATTTGGAAAATGGTTTTGTGCAGTCTATCGGTACTGGCGAAGGTGTCGTCAACACATTTCGTGGGACAGGCGAGATTTACGTCCAAAGTTTGAATATTGAGACTTTTGCTAATATCATGAAAAACTATATCGTGACTGACGGTCACTCTAGCTCGTCTGGCAGTGCGATTGGAGGTATTTTCGATGCCCTCACTTAAAATCGGTCACGGCTATGATGTTCATCAGTTGGTTGAAAATAGAGACTTGGTCATCGGTGGTGTGACCATTTCCCACGACAGAGGACTTCTAGGCCATTCAGATGCAGATGTGTTGTTGCATGCAATAACGGATGCTATCATTGGGGCGCTAGGTCTAGGAGACATTGGCCATGCCTTTCCAGATACCAATCCTGAAACGGAAGGCATTGCCTCAACTGAAATTTTAGCTAACATTTATAATAAAATGCTCGAAAAAGGTTATGAAATTGGCAATGTTGATGCCACGATTTTAGCCGAGGCACCCAAAATGGCGCCTCATTTAAAGCAAATGAAAGAAAATATTGCCAGTATTTTGCATACAGCAGTTGACAATATCAATATTAAGGCGACAACAACTGAAAAACTCGGCTTTGTTGGTCGGCGTGAGGGCATGGCTTGTGAGGCTGTTGTGTTGCTTAGTCAAGTTTGAGTTATTGAAGCGCTAAGTCAAATTAGCGCTTTTTCTAATATTTTGGTAAAATAGGAATGACTGTTTTACACATTAAATCATGATACTTCAAGCAAACTTTCTAGGAAAGTTTGCTTGAAGTTCAAATAAGGAGATAAAAATGACAAATAAAATTCGTGTACGCTATGCACCGTCGCCAACCGGTCTTTTGCATATTGGAAATGCTCGGACGGCGCTATTTAATTACTTGTATGCGCGTCATCATGGTGGCGATTTCATCATTCGTATCGAGGATACTGACCGCAAACGTCATGTTGAGGACGGCGAACGCTCGCAACTGGATAACTTGCGTTGGCTTGGCATTGACTGGGATGAGTCGCCCGAAACGCATGAAAATTACCGTCAATCTGAGCGTTTGTCGCTTTATCAAACCTATATTGACGACTTACTTGCGGCGGGTAAGGCTTACAAATCTTATAAGACTGAGGAAGAAATTGCGCTTGACCGCGAACGTCAAGAGGCAAAAGGTCTGCCACCTGTTTATATCAGTGAATACGCTGGGTTGACAGACGAAGAAATTGCTGATTATATTGCCAAACGTGAGGCTGACGGCATTGTGCCGACGGTTCGGATTCGTGTGCCAGAGGCGTCTATCTACACTTGGCACGACATTGTCAAGGGCGATATTGAGTTTGAGGGCAAAAACATTGGTGGCGATTGGGTCATTCAAAAGCGTGACGGCTATCCAACTTACAACTTTGCGGTGGTCGTTGATGACCACGATATGCAGATTTCTCACGTTATTCGTGGCGATGACCATATTGCCAACACCCCGAAACAGCTGATGATTTATGAGGCGTTGGGTTGGACAGCGCCCGAGTTCGGACATATGACCTTGATTATCAATTCTGAGACAGGAAAGAAATTGTCTAAGCGTGATACCAATACTTTGCAATTTATCGAAGATTATCGTAAAAAAGGCTATTTACCAGAGGCGGTGTTCAACTTTATCGCTCTTTTGGGTTGGAATCCTGGTGGCGAGGAAGAAATTTTCTCTCAAACGCAATTAGTTGACTTGTTTGATGAAAAACGTTTGTCTAAATCGCCCGCAGCATTTGATCAGAAGAAACTTGACTGGTTGGATAATGACTACATCAAAAATGCTGATTTGAACAAGATTTTTGACTTGGCTAAGCCATTTTTAGAGGCTGCTAATCGTTTAGATGAAAAATCGAAACATTTGGTTGAGTTATACCAACCGCAAATGAAATCAGTTGACGAGATTGTTCCGTTGACCGACTTGTTTTATGCTGAGTTTCCAGCGCTTTCGTCTGCTGCAAAAGAAGTTCTTGAGACCGAAACTGCTCCCATTGTCATCAAGGCTTTCAAGGAAAAAATCGAAAATTTGGCGGACGCGGACTTTGTCAAAGACAACATTTTCCCGCTGATTAAGGCAGTGCAAAAAGAAACGGGGATCAAAGGTAAAAATCTGTTTATGCCGATTCGGATTGCCGTTTCGGGCGAAATGCACGGGCCTGAGCTGCCAGATACGATTTTCCTTTTGGGGAAAGAGAAGGTTGTTGCGCATTTGGCGCGGTTTGTGAAGTAGGAAAAAATTTAAAAAGAGATACAGGTTTATGTTAAGGGAAATTTTGCTTGACACATTGTAAAGCTTTTTTGTGGCAATCAATTTTTAGTAGTGATTTTTCTCTGTCAAGTAAAAATACTTGACAAAAATGCTTGATTTCTGAATCATTCTTTGTTAAAATAGATAAGTATTGAGAAATCTGAGTATCATTAACAAAAACAACTAAAGGAGATTTAAGACAATGGCAGTACCTGCACGTCACACATCCAAATCTAAGAAAAACAAGCGTCGGACGCACTATAAGTTGACTGCGCCTAGCGTTGTTTTCAATGAAACAACTGGCGATTATAGCCGCGGACACCGTGTATCCCTCAAAGGATATTACAAAGGCAAAAAAGTTACGAAATAATAGAAAGGGACTCTCATGCGCGTAAATATTACTCTTGAACACAAAGAATCTGGCGAACGTTTGTACCTAACTCAAAAAAGCAAACGTAACACGCCTGACCGTCTTGAACTTAAAAAATATTCTCCAAAATTGCGTAAACACGTGATTTTTAAAGAAATTAAATAAGGTTTAAGTACATGTTAATGGACTTTAAAAAGGGTGTTTAGAGCGGTTTTTGAAATTTTGTAAATCAGCCATCCCCCTTTTTGGAAACGAAAAGTTCAATAAATAATAGATAAGAGCAACGTATTTGATATGTTGTTTTTTTATTGATTTGAATGTTTATATAAATTAGCATAATCAGATCGCTCGCTTAGATCTATTCATAGTCTCTCTGTTATTAATAATAGATATGACAAATAAAAATTTTAGGAAAGGAAATGTGTGATGGCTTTATTGTATTTATCGCAAATAAGATTTAAGCTATTATTTAGAAATGTTGTTGATACTGCCTCTATTCAGATCAGAACGATGACGACCTTATTTCCATTTTTAATCATGACGATAGTAGAAACGTCACAAAATGAGAAAACCATGTTCGTTCTAACTTCTTTTTTACTTACCTTGTTTATCGGTAACAATGTGATTATGTGTAGCATTTATGCTCTGGAAGAAAAACGCATGGGAAGGGGGAATTATTATCAAGTTATAGGTATTAAACCAACTGTTATTGTACTTAGCGATATAATACCATGGTTAATTGTTTCCTTTATTTCAACGATTCAAAGCTATTGTGTTGGCTTTGTTATTTCTTTCTTTGCTGTCATGAAAAATAATATTAAAACAACTTTTTATATTTTTAGCGTCATTCAATTTTCTCGGGCTATATATCCAGTTGACTATATTCCGAGATCACTTAGATATTTGGTCTATGCGAATCCATTTTTTTATGGTATTGATGGCTTTAGGCAATTACTTCATTTGAAAATGCCCAAGTCGTGTCTGATTTTATTTATCTAGTTGATGAGCTCAAAGGAAAGCATAAATCAAAGCAGATAAAAACGACTCAATAATTTGAGCTATTTTTATTGGAATTTTTATAAAAACTGTATCTATTTAAAAAAATAAAACTTTCCTGTTGACAGCGTTTTCATTGTATGTTAAGATAGAATCATATAGGAATTGTAACTGATTTTGCAGGCATAACCTAAGCGATATTGTTTGAGGGACTTACTTTTGTCTTTTCGATATTGTTAAGGTATACCTGTATTTTTTGTGCCACGTTGAAGGGAGGAGGTCATGTATACAATCCAGAAAAGGGTAAACAATAATGTGGTGATGGCGACGAGGGCGCAACAACAGTATGTGCTTGTGGGGAAAGGGATTGGTTTTAAGGTTTATCCAAAAGATTTGCTTTCGGAGGAACGTGTTTCTGAAGTTTTTGTTTCTTCTGAAAATTTTAATCTAAAAACCTTTGTTGCTTTGATTGACGAGATGTCGACTAAGGAAGTTGGCGCAGCAAGAAAAATTATTCAGGAAGGAGAGAAATTTTTAAACAAATCGTTAAATCCAAATTTGATTGTGCCATTATTGGATCATCTCCATTATGCGATAAAACGGTTTGAAAGTCGACAGTTTACAGCTAGTCCGATTGATTGGGAAATTCGCAATATGTATCCGATTGAAACGCAAATCGGAATGAAAGCGATTGCTATTATTGAGGAGATGTTAGGACTGAGATTACCAGATTCGGAGAGCGTTTTCTTCGCTTTACATTTTGTTAATATTCAGTTTGATGATGAAACGATTTCTGATACGGTCGCTTTTACAGAATTTATGCACGAAATTAATCAAATTATCAAGTATCAGTTTCAAAAGGAGCTTGATGAGAGTTCATCGACTTATCAGCGATTTATCACGCATGTTAGATACTTTTTTGTCCGACAAAAAAACGGCGAAGATTTTAAGTTGGGGAATGAGGAGCTATATCATGCGATAAAAAAACGCTTTCATGATGAAAGTGTGTGTGTGAATAAGATTGTCGCATTTATTGATAAACGATTAGGCATCACAACATCGGTGGACGAGAAATTATATCTCATTTTGCATATTAACCGATTAATTACATAACAATATTGGGATT
Source organism: Pseudolactococcus hodotermopsidis (assembly GCF_011170085.1). Lineage (GTDB taxonomy): Bacteria > Bacillota > Bacilli > Lactobacillales > Streptococcaceae > Pseudolactococcus > Pseudolactococcus hodotermopsidis. The sequence goes on from NZ_BLLI01000006.1 coordinate 24,411, forward strand.
GTTACGGATAATGCCGGCATAGCCAAGAAAACAGACGTTTTTTGTCGTCTGATTTCTTGGCTCTTTTATTTTAAATTTAGAAATAAGGAGACAAATTCATGGAAAATAATGAATTAGCAAAAAAAATTATCAAGGGTGTGGGTGGTGAGACAAACATTCAAATCTTGACACATTGCGTGACACGGCTGAGATTCATTTTGAAAGATGTGACTGCAGTTGACGAGAAAACATTGTCTCAACTTGAAGATATTTTGGGCTACCAAAATAAAGGTGGGCAATATCAAGTTATTGTCGGCGGGCGAGTGGAGAAAGTTTTCCGCGAAATTTTGACGATTATTCCTGCTTTGGAAATGGACGGAGGTCAATCGGATCAGACAAGTAAAGTGAAAGGTTCCATTTTCAATCGTGTCATGGAAACTTGTTCCTCAATTTTGACGCCAAGTATTGCGCCTATTATTGGTGGTGGTATGTTAAAAGGATTTCTTGGCATGTTCACGAATTTTCATTGGATGAGCGAAGAAAGTAGCCTTTATCTGATTTTGTCAATTGCATCAGATTGTATGTTTTACTTCTTCCCATTCTTATTGGCGGTGAGTGCGGCTAAGAAATTCAAAACAAATGAATATATGGCTTTGTCATTAGCGGGCGCTTTGATGTATCCGACTTTTCTCAATGCAGCAGTCAATGGTACCATGTCAAATCTAAAGATTTTTGGCTTTCTGACGATTCCTGTCATTGATTACAGCACCTCGATTTTTCCGATTGTGCTAGGTGTCTTACTCATGAGTTATATTTATAACTATATTGACAAGTACATGCCGTCAATGGTAACTTTGATTTTTACACCGCTGATTACTTTGGTCATTACGATTCCGATTTTATTTGCGGCGCTTGCGCCTTTGGGGTATTATATCGGACAATATGTGGCACTTGGCATTGAGGCAATTATCAATTTTTCACCATTTTTGTCTGGTTTTATCGTTGGTGCAACGCGACCACTTTTGGTTTTGGCGGGGATTCACCATGCACTTCGTCCGATTACGCAACAGCAAAGAGCGACTTACGGCTTTTCAACCTTGTCTCCCGTGCAGTTCATGAGTACAATGGCGCAAGCCTCTGGTGCAGTGGCAGCTTATATCTGTACAAAAGATAAGAAAGTCAGACAAATCTCGATGTCTGCCACAATTTCGGGTTATTTGGGAATTACAGAGCCAGCTTTATATGGTGTTATCACGCGTTATCGTTCCGTTTTGATTGGCACGCTGATTGGTGGTGGTTTAGGTGGGGCAACAGCCGCAGTTTTGGGCGCTCGAGCTTACGCCTCAGCTTTAGGTATCTTGTCATTGCCCGTCTTTTTCGGTCAAGGTTTTACTGGAGCACTTGCTGGGATTATTGTAACAGTTGTCTCAACAATTACAATAACGATTGTTTTATGGAAAATAATGGGAGAGGAAAAAGATGACGAAAACACGCTAGCAACAACAGCTGAAAAAGCCATTGAAAAAGAGATTTGCAGTCCAATTGATGGCGAAATTGTCCCGCTCAAAAAGTTAGCAGATGAAACATTTAGCAAAGAAATTATCGGGAAAAGTTTTGCCATTTATCCTAACGAAATGGTCATCAATGCCCCTATTAATGCTGAAATTCAGATGATTTTTGAGACGAAACATGCGATTGGCTTGAAAACAGCAGGTGGTGTTGAACTTTTGATTCATATCGGACTTGACACGGTCAATCTTAAAGGGCAATATTTTGACATTTTGATTGCACAAGGCGATAAGGTAACGCTCGGTCAGCCCTTGGTCAAATTTGACAAGGAAAAAATCGAAAAAGCGGGCTATGATCCAGTTGTCGTTATCGTTGTGACAAATTCTGAAAAATTTTCAACGATTAAAGAAGTGCAAAGTGACGGTTTGATTTTCAAAGGCGAGCCGATTATGACACTAGAAGAATGAGGTATTAAAACATGGAAAAAATTGTAAATTTTAGAGATTTGGGTGGCTATATCGGTCACGAGGGACGGCAAGTCAAGCCAAAATTGTTATTGCGTTCAGGCGAATTATATGAGTTGACAGAAAATGATCGCCATGAATTGACAACGACTTACAATTTGGGCAAAATCATTGATTTGCGGCGGCAAAAAGAAATTATTAAGACACCAGATGATAAAATTTCCGGTGTAACTTATCATCATGTGGATATTTTGGCAGAATTTAATCGTCCTGATTCGAGTAAACATGAGCTGTTAAAGGGGTTTCATGGCGAAGATGTTGATAAAAATATGCAAGAGTTGTACAGTGAAATCGTGCGAGATGAGGTTGCACGTAAGGAATATCGAAACATGATTCAGCTGTTATTGCAATTTGACGGCAAGTCTAGCATTTTCCACTGTTTTGCGGGTAAAGATCGGACAGGATTAGCAGCTGCCTTGATTTTGGGCATACTCGGTGTTTCTTATACCGACATCATGACTGATTTTTTACAAACAAATGTGCAACGCAAGGCAGCTAATGACGTGATTTTAGCTGAGAAAAGAGCTGAGGGCGCGACTGAGGCTGAATTACAAGGGATTGAAAAAGCATTTTGCGTTGCTGAGAGTTATTTGGCGGCAGCTAAGGAAACGGTAAATACGGAATTTGGAGGTTTTGAGGCTTATCTGTTAAATGGTCTTGGCTTGACTGAAACGGAGATTTTGAAATTTAGGGAATTTTATTTGGCATAAAACTGCTTATGTTTAGGATGATAAAAAGTGATGAATTTTCGAGTTTATCACTTTTTTGATCAATTTTTTTCTGTCAAGCGAAATTGAAAATGTCCCCCAAAAAGTCTAAACATGAGTTACGTTTTGCTAAAGCAAAATTTGCTTTTAGATTCCATTTTTGATATGATTGAATTATGATCTAGGCTGAATTTTCAGCTTGATATTCCAGAAGCGTCTTACCGATTCTTCTGAGATATTTTTCGAAAGATGCAAGTTTCCACGGGTGGACTGTTGGGGAATATACTTGCTTTTTCTTTTTTGCCTTCTTTGGGTTGATTAAATTTCATGCGTTATACTCAATTTGATAAAAAAGCGCAACGTATGATATACTGTAAGTATGACCTATGATAAAACAATCCAAAAGAGAATTTTGGCTTATGCCGATAGTGGGGCTATTGAAAGTGTTCTTTATTTTTAGCGAATTGAGTATAACTTGATAACACGATACTTTTTCAATTCATTCACAGTGAGCAATATCCTTTTCATAAGTATTAGTTTAACATTTGGGACATTTTATGTTTCGACCTACTTAAGACATTATCACTTTCGAATGATAAAAACTTAAATGTCAAGTTTAGAACCCTTGACATTTAAGCTAAAATTAAGTAAACTTAGGAAGTAAATAAATTTTCAATCAATTCTAAAATTTATATTGGAGAGAAATATGAAGAAATCTAAAATTATTGGCTTAAGCCTCCTTTCAGTTGCAGCGCTCGGTGCTTTTGCAGCTTGTGGCAATGATAAAAAATCTGACACAAGTTCAAACACAAGTTCAGATACAAGTAAAGCATATGCTTACATTTATGAGGCTGATCCAGAAACGTTGGATTATACCTTTTCGGGTCAACGTTATACGACTGAAAATACAGCGAATTTTGTTGAAGGCTTAGTGTCTTATGACCAATATCGTCAAATCATTCCAGCACTTGCTGAATCTTGGGAAGTTTCAGAGGATGGTTTGACTTATACTTACCAAATTCGTGAGGGCGTCTCATGGGTTGATGCTGACGGCAATGAGTACGATGATGTTAAACCATCTGACTGGGTAACAGGTTTAAAACATGCAGCTGACTCGAACTCAGAAACGCTTTATTTGGTTGCTGATTCAATTGTCGGTCTTGCTGACTATGCTAGTGGTAAGGAGACAGACTTTAAAAAAGTTGGCATTAAGGCAGATGATAAAAAAGGAACTTTGACTTATACTTTAAATATGCCAGAGTCGTTTTGGAATTCAAAAGCAACTTATGGGATCTTGCAACCAATCAATGCTGAATTTTTGAAAGAAAAAGGCGCTGATTTTGGTAAAGTTGCCGTAGATAGTATTCTCTACAATGGCCCTTATATTGCAACTAAATTTGACAATAAGTCGGCTATTGAATATAAAGCTAACGAGAGTTATTGGGATAAGAAAAACGTTCATATTGATTCAATCAAGTTGTCATACTTTGATGGTTCAAAATTAGAAGAGCTTTATAAGGGCTTTGAAGATGGCAAATATACGCGTGCCGTTCTTTATCCGTCAATGCCGTATTATAAAGAGGTTGATTCATCTGAGATTATCTGGACACCACAAGATGCCTATACTTATTTTGGTTACTTTAACTTAAATCGTCAAACCTATGCTAATACAGCCCATACAGATGATGCTGCTAAAGATAGAACTAAAAAAGCCCTCTTGAATAAAGAGTTCCGTCAGGCGTTTAGTTATGCGATTGATAAAGAAAAATTTATCGCCCAAAGAACGGGTGAAGAAGGTGGCATTAAAGGCCTTCGTAATACAATACTTCCTTACGACTTTGTGACCATTGCGGGCAAAGATTATGGGAACACAGTTCAAACAGAACTTGAAGATTTGAACCCTGTTTGGAAAACTCTTTCTGTCAAACAAGCTGAAAGAGGCACTTACAACGTTGATTTAGCTAAGGCAACATTTGCCAAAGCAAAAGAGGCTTTAAAAGCAGAAGGTGTAACTGTTTCAAAAGAAGCGCCAATTGTTCTTGATGTTCCAGTTCGTGAAACAGCTACGACGACTATCGCCTCTTGGGCATCATTGTCGAATACGCTTAATACCGTCTTTGATGGTGAAGTGAAGATTAATTCAATCAAACTTGCAGAAGATCCTTATCTGCAAGCTGCGTTCTCATTTAAAACAGCAGCGGAAGCTGATTTTGATTTCGCTATCTCTGGTTGGGGGCCTGACTATGCAGACCCATCAACTTACTTAAATATCTTTGGTCCTAAGTCAGGTGACATCTTTATCAAACTTGGTCTTGAACCAGAAGTATCACTTGAGGGTGAAGATGCAGGTAAAGCTGTTAAAGAGGCAATCAATATCAATGAGTATCAAAAATTGCTTGACAAAGCATCGGCTATCTTTGATGACAATGATAAACGCTATGAAGCCTATGCTAAAGCTGAAGCTTGGTTGCTTGATAATGGGATTGTGACACCTATTTACTCAGGTGGCGCACAACCAATGATGCAAAAAGATATACCATTTACAAAAATTGACTCTAACAATGTCGGTGGAACAACTTATTCATTTAAATTTAGAGAAGTTGGCGACCAACCTTTGACGGCTGCTGATTATGAAAAAGCGCTAAAAGAATGGAAAGCCAAAGTTGAAGAAAAAGCAAAAGAAGCTGATAAATAAGCTTAGTTAATTTGTCAATGAAGCGAAGGAGAGACTGGATTTTCTGGTCTCGATTTTGCGTTATTTTAGTAAAGAATGGTTTATAATATGAAAAAATATGTGTTATTTAGACTACTAAGAGCAACTATCTCGATTGTGGTTGTGACAACAATTATTTATGCTTTGATTTTCAGTTTGATTCCGCGCCGTAATATTTTTACATCAGACGAACAATATGCCAGAGTAGCTGGGAAGGCTGACCCGCGCCGTGAATATGAAAATGTGACTTATGAGCGTCAAGGGTATATTGATTATCTCAGTCAAAAAGAATTGATTGCTAAATTAAAAGCAACAGCGCCCAATTTTGATGGCACTGATACCAAGGAAAATCTTGCTGCTGCTAAAGCTTGGGCAAAATCTGCCAAGGGAGATTGGAAGATCGAGCAAATGCCAACTTCTAAGACGATTTATGCGACGAAAGAAATTCCAATCTGGCAACGTGTTGGCAAGTTTTATGCGAATTTGATTCAAATTGATCATCCTTGGAAAATTCAAGACAAATCAAATCCTGATTTGAAACGTTATCTCAAATTCACAGCTGATAAAAGTGGCGGTCCTGCGTTGATTGGCAGTGGTACTAAGTATAAATATCTGATTTATTTTGACGGTCATTTTCCGTTTATTCATCAAAATATCATCACACTTAACCTTGGACAATCTTATCCAACCTTTAGTGGACGTGCCGTTACGGAAGTTTTGACAAGTGGTCAAGGCGAAACAGTCACACGTGAGATTACTTTACCTGATGGTAAAACGATGAAAACGTCAATGGATATTCATTCAGCAACTTACCAAAGTCCTAAAAATCAAAGTTCTCGGATGAAGAGAATCTTTAAAGACGATTATACGAATGTCAAAAATGTCTATACCGACCCGTCAATGATTGGCAATTCACTGCGAATTGGTGTTGTCGGTGTGATTTTGGCTTATCTGATTGCGATTCCGATTGCGATTTTGCTTAGCCGTTATGCTGGTAAGTTGATTGATCGTTTGGGACTAATTTTTATCACAGCTTTGATTGCTTTGCCTAGTTTGGCAGTTATCTATACGGATCGTTTTGTTGGCTCACTTTTTGGCTTACCTGACTCGTTTACAACATTTGGCGCTTCTGAAGTTAAGAGTTATATCTTACCAACGATAATTCTTGCTTTGCTCAATGTCCCAACGCTTACGATGTGGATTCGACGTTATATGATTGACCAACAGTCATCTGATTATATCAAATTTGCGCGTGCTAAGGGGCTTTCTGAGAAAGAAATTTCACAAAAACATATTTTGAAAAATGCGATGATTCCTATTTCAAATGGCATTCCATCAGCAATCATTGCAATGGTTGCGGGTGCAACAATGACAGAGTCAATCTTCTTGATGCCTGGTATGGGTAAAATGTTGCCAGATGCGATTAAGGCGCACAATAATCCGATGGTTATCGGCATTACTTTCATCTTGACCTCATTAGCGGTTATCGCCGTGCTATTGGGAGATTTGTTGATGCAAGTGATTGATCCACGTATTCAATTATCAAGTAAAGGAGGGAAGTAAAAATGACAGAAAAAGAGTTATTCGAGTTTGTCGATGCCAAAGATAACGAGTCGGAAAAAATTTCAGCCCCCTTTTATTCTTACTGGAAAAGTGTCGGTCGTAAATTTTTCTCTTCTAAATTAGCGGTTGCCATGCTGATTCTACTGGCATTTCTTCTCTTGATGAGTTTTATTCAACCATTATTTTCGGGTTATTCGGTCATTAATTCAGGTAAAATTGATGATTTTAGTTTACGTTACAATTATCCAAATGCTAAAAATTGGTTTGGGACAGATGCAACTGGACAATCACTTTTTGATGCGATTTGGGCTGGTGCAAAAACTTCCATCTCAATTGCGGTGCTTGCAACGCTCATCAATACTTTCATTGGTGTGATTGTCGGCGCAATTTGGGGCATCTCAAAAAGTGTTGATAAAGTCATGCTTGAAGTTTACAATGTGATTAACAATATCCCTCTAATTTTGATTTTACTTGTTTTTTCATATGCCTTTGGTTCAGGTTTTTGGAATTTACTTTTAGCAATGTGTGTGACTTCTTGGGTTGGTGTGGCTTATACGATTCGTGTGCAAGTCATGATGTATCGTGATCGCGAGTATAATATTGCCTCAAAAACATTGGGCACAAAAGCGGTAACGATGATTAGTAAAAATATCTTACCCTATTTGATTTCAGTTATTGTGACAATTATCAGCGGTTTATTGCCTAACTTTATCTCATATGAAGTCTTTTTGAGTTTCTTAGGTGTTGGTTTATCAGCTGATACGCCATCACTTGGGCGTTTAATTGCCACCTATACGGATAATATCACTAATCATCCTTATCTTTTCTGGTTTCCAGTTATTGTTTTGGGACTTGTGACGATTTCACTTTATCTCGTTGGTCAAACACTCGCAGATGCAAGCGACCCACGCACTCACCAGTAGAAAAGGAGAAACTTTATGTCAAATAAAAAAATTATCCTTTCTGCAAAGGATGTCAGTGTTGAATTTCAAGTTCGTAAGCGCACTTTACGCGCCATTCGCAATATTTCTATTGATTTGCATGAGGGCGAAACTTTAGCGCTTGTTGGTGAATCAGGCTCAGGTAAATCAGTTTTTACCAAAGTTTTTACAGGTATGCTTGAGGCAAATGGTTCAGTTGCAACAGGTGAGGTGACTTATGGGGACGTCAACTTAACTAATCTCAAAACAAATGCTGAATGGGAAAAAATTCGTGGTGGTGAGATTTCAACGGTTTTTCAAGACCCAATGACCTCACTCAATCCAATCAAAACAATCGGTAGCCAGATTTCAGAAACGATTATCAAACATCAAAAGAAAACAAAAGAAGAGGCTAAGGAAATTGCCATTGATCTGATGAATCGTGTTGGTATTCCTGAAGCTGACAAACGTTATGATGAGTATCCTTTCCAGTATTCTGGCGGTATGCGACAAAGAATTGTTATCGCTATTGCGCTATCGTCACGCCCGAAAGTGCTGATTTGTGATGAACCGACAACGGCGCTTGATGTGACGATTCAGGCGCAGATTATTGCCTTGTTGAAAGAACTCAAAAAAGAATACGGTTTTGCTATGATTTTTATCACGCATGATTTGGGTGTTGTTGCCTCAATTGCTGATAAAGTTGCGGTCATGTATTCGGGTGAAATTATTGAGTACGGTAGTGTTGAAGATATTTTCTATGACAGTCGCCATCCTTACACATGGGCTTTGTTGTCAAGCTTGCCACAATTAGCGACAACTGACAAACTTTATTCGATTGCTGGCACACCACCGTCTCTTTATTCTGAGATAAAAGGCGATGCCTTTGCCCCTCGTAATCCACAGCCTATGGCGATTGACTTTGTTAAATTGCCACCGAAATTTGCCGTTAGTGACACGCATTGGGCAAAAACGTGGTTGCTTGACGAACGTGCGCCAAAGTTGGCTAAACCTGAGGGGATTCAGGGGTTGCATGAGAAAATGATGGCGCTTTATGTTAAGGAAGGTGGGGCAAGTTAATGGCTGAAAAATTATTAGAAATTAAAGACCTCTCAATTTCATTTGGCGAAGGTAAACATAAAAATATTGCTGTTAAAAATGCCAATTTTGATATTTATAAGGGCGAAACTTTTGCCCTTGTAGGGGAGTCAGGATCTGGTAAAACGACAATTGGGCGTGCTGTTATGGGTTTGAACAACATTGAAAGCGGCGATATTATCTTTGATGGCAAGAAAATCAATACCAAATTGTCCAGTGCTGAAAAAGTGTCGCTGATTAAAGACATTCAGATGATTTTTCAAGATCCAGCTGCTTCGCTCAATGAACGTGCAACCGTTGATTATGTGATTTCTGAGGGGTTGCATAATTTTCATCTCTACAAAGACGAGGCGGATCGCAAGGCAAAAGTTGAGACTATGCTCAAGGAAGTCGGACTTTTACCTGAACATTTGTCGCGTTATCCGCATGAATTTTCAGGCGGTCAACGGCAAAGAATTGGCATTGCGCGAGCGCTTGTTATGGCACCGCGCTTGGTCATTGCTGATGAGCCGATTTCAGCGCTTGATGTTTCAATTCGCGCGCAAGTGCTCAATCTCTTGCAACGTTTGCAAGAAGAAAAAGGGTTGACTTATCTTTTCATTGCGCATGATTTGTCAGTTGTTCATTTCATTTCTGACCGCATTGCCGTGATTTATCATGGCGATATTGTTGAAATGGCGGAGACTGAAGAATTATTTAACAATCCAATTCATCCTTACACCAAATCATTGTTATCAGCCATACCAATTCCTGATCCAGTGCTTGAACGTGCTAAGGAATTGATTGTCTATGACGACTCGATTCATGATTACACGACAGATAAACCAAGTTTCCAAGAAATTAAGTCAGGGCATTTTGTTTGGGCAAATGATGCAGAAGCTAAAAACTATCAGGAAATGTTGTAAGATTAGAAAACAGATGATTTTATTGTCTGTTTTTGTAATTTTTCCCAAAATAAGGTAGAATAGTTTTATTGAAAAGAACGAGGATGATATGTCACAGGAAAAAACAAACGAAAATAACGGTATGGGGAGTGTTATAGCGGCACTAGCTGCGAATATTTTGGTTGCGATTAGTAAATTCATCGCTTTTTTCATCTCAGGTTCGGCTGCCATGATGAACGAGAGCATTCATTCCTTGGTCGATTGTAGCAACCAAATTCTGCTCCTTTTCGGCGATAAGCGCGCTAGAGCTGGGGCGAGTGAGCGCCATCCTTTTGGGGAGGCGCGTGCCAAGTACTTTTTCTCGACGATTGTTGCCATGATGCTCTTTTTCGGCGGTGGTGCGCTTGGCGTTATCGAGGCTGTGGAAAAGCTCTCGCACCCCGCGCACGAGATTTCAAACACGGGGCTTGTGATTGGTATCTTGATTTTCGGACTGATTGTTGAGTGTAGCAGTTTGCGTGTCGCTTTTAAGGAAATCTCTGAGCTTAATACTGAGAAGTTACCACTTTTTCATTTTTTGCGCGAAAGTCGTCATAGTGAGGTTCTGATTATTTTTACAGAAGATGCCTGCGCAGTGGTCGGACTGGTGTTGGCATTACTCGGGACGGTGCTTTCGCAGCTCACTGAAAATGCTTTTTGGGATGCCTTTTCGGGTTTGCTGATTGGCCTTTTGCTCATGGCAGCAGCAATTTTCCTAGCTGTCGAATTTTACAGTCTCCTTGTTGGTGAGTCTGCAACCAAAGCCGACATTGCCAAAATCAAATCAGCCTTTGAGCGCCCAGAAATTGACAAGTTGATTGATTTGAAAACGGTGCATTTGGGACCAACAGATATTTTAGTTGCTGCGAAAATTGATGTTGTTGCCACTTTTGATGCTAAAACATTTGACCTAATCAATGACATTGAAGTTGAAATTAGAAAAAGATTGGTCGGTTATAAAGTTTATATTTACATCGAAACCGATACATTTGATGCGGATTACAAGCAAAATACCTAAAATTAGGTGTTTTTTTATTTAAAATACACTCTGAAATTTATAAAAATAGGCTTGCGTAACCGCTTACATATTTATATAATATAATTGTAGGTAATAAAGAGTAGCTCTAAAAATTCAGTTTTCAAAATTTCATTAATGCCTTGTAGTCAGCTTCTTGAAGTTTGAACAAGCAATTTTTGGCGCTTCTCCATCATTTTTAAAACTTGGAGGTAATCAAATTGAAGAAGAAAATGACAGGCTTGTTTTTGGGAACTATGGCACTTGGTTTGTCGCTTTTTGCAACGACGACAGTTGGGGCAAAAGAGATCAAAATTGATATTGTTCACACCAACGATGTCCATGGTCATGCGGGCGCTTGGCCTTATGTTAAGGGCTTGGCTAATCAATTGCGCGTGACAAATCCAAATAATGTCTCAATCATTGATGCAGGCGATGCGTGTGCAGGGACAGCATTTGCCTCAATGTCAGACGGGCTTGATGTGGCGCGTGCCATGAATAGAGTTGGCTACGATGCCATGGTTTTGGGTAATCATGAGTTTGCGATGGCAACGCAAACGTTGAAAAACATTGTCAATGAAGCGAATTTTCCGATTCTTGGGGTCAATGTTGTGCAGCAGGTGCCAGATTTGCTGACTCAGATTCCTGAAATTCAAGGTTATATTATTAAGGACTACAATGGTGTTAAGGTCGCTTTTCTGGGGTTGACGACTTCTTCCACGAGTGAGACGATTTCTGGGAAAAAGCAGTCACAGGGCGATTATCGGGTGGAAGTGATTGAAAGTCTGAGAAATCAAGCGAAAGCTGAAGGTGCTCAGATTTTTATCGGTGTGTCGCATTTGGGCGATACTGACCCAGAACCAACGATGAGAAGTACTTATATTGCTGAAAAATGTCCGTGGTTGACGGCGATTATTGATGGGCATAGTCATACTGAGCATCCAAACGGCGTTTTGCATGATAATGGTGTCCTAGTCGGTCAAACGGGTGAATATGGCAATAACATTGGCGTGATGTCTTTGACCCTTGATAAGAGTGAAACTGATGCAACGGTCAAAGTTTTGGCAAAAAGCGATCGACTGATCAAAATCATGGAAAAAGATGTTCCTGTTAATAATAGCATTACACCAGATACCGAAGTTAAAAATTTCGTTGATGAAGTCAACGCTAGAAATGAAGCGACTTTAAGCGAGGTTATGTTCACGACGCCTGTTGAGTTGATTGGTGACAAGCCATTGATTCGGTCACGGGAAACGAATTTTGGTGATATTGTGGCAGATGCTTATCGGGTTGCAGGCAATGCTGATATTGGTTTTGCAGCAGCGGTTACGATTCGGGCAAATGCGGCAGCAGGACCGATTACCTATGGTCGTCTGCTAGAATTGCTAGGCTCAGAACAACGTCTTTTAAAATATCATGTGACAGGTCAAAAAGTTTGGACGATGATGGAGCGCGCTTTGAGCGAGTATCCAGCGGTTTGGAATGATTTCCAACAAATTTCAGGCATGGTTGTTGAATTTGACCCAACGAAAGAAGGCGGAAAACGGATTTACCGAATCACAATGGCTGATGGTAAACAGATTGATTTAAAGAAAACATATTCAATCATTTTACGTGAAGATATGATCTCAAATCCTGATAATACAGGCGATTTAGAAAGTTTACCACGAGAGTCTGTTGGTACAGTTTATCCAAAATTCATCGAGTATGCTAAAGCACATGCACCATCTTTCAAAGCAGAGATTGACAATCGCTTGCTTGTTGTCGATATGGATAAGTTGAAGGCTGAAGAAGCAGCCAAGCAGCAAGAAGAACAAGGCAAGGATGAGCCTAAGGAGACTGATAAAGACAAGGCATCTGACACGCCTATCCCACCAACTGGATCTGACAAAGGCAGTGATAATACGGGGCAAAGTCCAACTCAACCAACCAAAAATTTAGGTGGAAAAACAGCTGTTTTGGTCAAAAAAATTGCAGAGAATCCGTTATTTTTAGTAGTAATTGTAACTGCTCTTAGCGGTTTGGGCTTTATTTTTAAAGCGAGAATGTTGACAATAAAAGAAAAGTAAACAATACCAAATTAACTAAAAGTCAGTCTAAAATTAGGAGTCTGAAAATCGGCTTCTGATTTTGGTATAATGAGAGATGAAAGGAGAATTGCCGTGACATCAGATGACAATTTTCGTCGTAGCGACCATTTGCGAAAGAAGAAACAGAAGCAAAAAAGTAATTGGTATGCGAGTCTCGGTATGATTTTACTTTTGCTTTCAGTTTTGATTTCATGTGTTATCTATTTTCAAAAGGCTGATGTGTCAACGATTAAAAATTTAGGAGAGGCTAAATCTTCGCTTGAGAGTGCTTCTGAAAATTCTTCTCAAGCTGAACAACCAACTCAAACAATATCTCAGATCGAAGATGCGCGATTTGCACAAGCATTGACCCAAACAGAAGTTGCGAAAATTGCTCAGTTGCCTGATATTGATGATGCAGCAGATGAGACAATTATTGGGCGAGTTATTTGTCCAGAAATTGGTCTTGATTTGCCGATTTGGCAAGGGATGGGAATAGGAGACGGCGAGCCGAGTGATGAGCCAACGTCTCAATATCAGCGTTTTATGAAAGCTGTTAGTGTCAAAAAAAATCAAGTTTTAGGACGAGATAATTTTGTTCTTGGTGCGCATACATCGTTTTTTGACTCATCTGATAAATATTTTAATCCACTTTTAAGTCAAAAAAATGATAATTTTGAAGAAAATCCGCAGTTGGAAAATTTGAAACTTCACAATGGTAGTGTGATTTATGTTAAGCAAAATGTTGACCAGTGTGAGTATAAATTTAGAGTTTCAAAAATTGTGGCTGACTATGGTCAAGAAATTGACGGAGAAGTGGTATTCACACAGCTCAATGATGCGCATAATGATTTTAAAAACCGTCCACAATTGACTTTATATGCGTGTACGGATAAGCTAGGCAGTGGTCGACTGATTGTTCAAGCAGAATTAGTTGGGACTTCTGAAATAGATTAGCTAGTTTTCATGCTAATTTAAATAAAAACAAACGCCATTTAAATATTAAAAATGGCGTTTGTTTTTATATCATTTTCTGAAAAGCTAAAATATCAGGGTCAAGAATCTGACCATTTTCAATAATTGTTGCTTGTATCAAAACATCATTTTCAATACTAGAAATCAAATCATCTAAGTAAGGTAAAATCGCTTTGGAAATGCTTTTTGATGCCGTTTTATAAAGCAAACTAGGTGTATGGTCGACAACGTAGTGTGTAATCTGCTCAACCTTGTAAATCGGCTTGGTGAAAGTCGTAATCCGAGAGGTTTCAATACCTCCCCCCGCATCTGCTGAGATGTCAATAATCAGCGCACCAGGGTTCATCAAAGAAAGGTCAGCTTGTGAAATCAAATGGTCACAACGGTTGACGTCCCAAAGACTAGCATTGACAATAACATCATAATCACCAAGCGTATGTGTCAGTAACTCCTCCTGATTGCGCCGAATCACGGTCACATCGGCGCCTAAACCTTGTAAAACGCGTGTTGCGCCAAAAGCGACACTACCACGACCAATGAGCGCAACCTTGGTATCATAAGGCATTTGCCCAGTTAGTAGAAAAGCGTGCATAATTGCCGCCTCGCCTGCAAGTTCGTTATTGCGCCAAAATGTGTGCTGATTGTCCTCGCTCATATGTTCCCAAGCAATAACACGAACACCTGTTTTAGCGAGCGAAGCCGTGATTTTAGCGCTTTGCGTGGCATGAATCCAACCGAAAACTGTTTGGTGCGCCTGTAAATTATCTAAAATGTCTGAATCGCCGATTTTCGGCTCGCACACAATGTCTTGCGCAAGCGTTTCCTGTCGTGAGACGATATGCGCACCCAAACTTTTATAGATGTCATCTGGAATACCGAGAGTTGTCCCGTAATTTTTTTCCAGATAAATCTGTTTGGGATGTGCCAACTGCGCTAAATCCTGTGGCAGCAAGGCAATCCTCTGTTCATGTTCTTTGTGACTCTTGAAAAATCCGATTGTTTTTAATGAATCCATAGTTCTCCATTCGTCGAACAGATACGTGAAGGACAGCTTAGAAAGCGATATTATATGCAGTTATTTAAATAATAGGTAGTTGCGTATAATTTGTAGAGTTATCCTTTTTTCTGTAAAGGTTCTGATACTATTGTAACACAATTTATTAAAAAATACTTTTATTTCCTAATCATGCTTTTGTTATTTTTTAAACTAAAATTTAAAAACAACTCTAAATCTAAGTAAGTTGATTTAGAGTTGTTTTCAACGGAAAAATGGATTAGACAGGCGTTCTGTACCAATCGTTGTTTGCGGACCGTGTCCGGGAAAGACTTTGTAATCACTGTTGAGTGGGAAGAGTTGGGTTTGGATAGCTGTTTTTAGTGTTTCTAAGTCGCCAGTATTTAGGTCAGTTCTGCCGATTGTGCCAGAGAAAAGCGCATCACCTGTAAAGACGAGATGTTCTTTTTCAAATACGAAAGAAACGCCACCTTGGGAGTGTCCAGGTGTTGCAAGGACAGTGAACGCAAAGCCTGATAGGTCATAAGTTCTGCCAATCTCAAAAGTATGTTCTGCAGCATTGACCACAACATTTGGCAACTCATCGTGACGAGAGAGACCTGAGAGGTTGAGTTCAGGCGTGTAGAGCCAGTCAGCTTCTAGCTCGCTGACATAGACGGGCGCACCAGTTTCAGCACGAACGGCTTCAACACTCATGATGTGATCGTAGTGAGTGTGCGTGAGGAGAATCGCAGCGACAGGTTTTGCTGTGGTGCGAATAACCTCTAAAATCTTATCGCTATCATTACCAGGGTCAATGATGAGGGTTGCTGTATCATTGGTCAAAAAATAGGTGTTTTCATAGGCGATTGGGTTGGTTATCATTTGAATCTTCAGTGTCTTTTTCATAGTTACATTATACCAGATATTAGCTCAAAATTAGCCTATAAAGTATTATGTGGTATAATAGACTTAACAAAAGATAGAAAACGAAACTTATGACCAAATATGCCGTGGTGGATTTGGAGGCGACAAGCGCCAGTCACACCAGTAAAATTATTCAGATTGGAATTGCCGTGGTCGAAAACGGTGAGATTATTGAAACTTATCAGACTGATGTCAACCCACATGAGCCGATTGACCATCATATTACGATGTTGACAGGTATTACGACTGCGCAGGCTCACAGTGCGCCGAGTTTTTCGGCTGTTCTAAGAAAGATTGATAATATTTTGCGCGGTTGTGTTTTCGTCGCTCACAATGTTAAGTTTGACTACAATTTACTTGCTCGTACCTTTGCGCAACATGGTTTCAGGCTGACGATGCCACGTGTCGACACGGTCGAACTAGCAAGGGTTTTCTTCCCAACTCTGGAAAAATATGGGTTAGAGACCCTTTCACGTGTTCTGAATTTGCAACACGACAGACCTCATGAAGCCTTGTCAGATGCCTATGCAACGGCGAGATTACTAATAAAACTCCAAGAAAAAATGTCTCGCTTGCCGAAAAATGTTTTGGCAGAAATTGAAAATCATGCCGATAATCTTATTTATGAAACAAAATTAGTCATCCTAGAGCAACTGCCAAATGCGCAACGCAAGCACGCCGATATGATTAAAATCAACAATATTGCAACGCTAAAACCATTTTTCAGTGAAAATAAAAATCTTGTCAAAAAGAATTTCAGACAAAATTTGAAAGCACTCAAATTAGACGAACGTCCTAAACAACAAGAATTTGTCAGACTTATCAAGCAAGGTTTGGCTGTTCAAAGCGCGAGTTTTATCGAAGCGCCGACGGGTATTGGTAAGACCTATGCTTATTTGCTGACTTTGCTTGGTCAAGGCAAACAGCTTATTTTGTCTGTACCGACGAAAATTTTGCAAGATCAGATTATGTTAGATTTAGCACCGATTTTTAAAGGTAAGTTTGGTGTCAATTTTGCAAAATTACTAGGAACAGGTAATTATATTTCTTTAGAAAAATTTAGTAAAATCTTATATAAACGTGATGAAGGTAAGAATTATGAGATTTTCAAGATGAAAGTTCTTGTTTGGCTGACTGAAACAATGACAGGCGAGCTTGACGAGTTGAGTTTGTCAATGACTAGCCCGACTTATCTAAATGAAATTCGTCACACTGGCTATGTCACTGATTCCTTGCAACATACTGAGCAAGATTTTTGGCAATTAGCCCAACAAAAAGCGACAAATTCGCAAGTCATCGTGGTCAATCATGCCTATTTGACTGAGCGAATCATTGACCAAACAGCATTCTTTTCAGGCAAAGTTTTAGTTGTAGATGAAGCACAACAGCTCTTTTCGGTGCTTGAAAATGCGCAACAAAAGTCTGTCAAAGTTCTTGATGAATTGGTTAAAGTCAATATTCACACCTCTCAGCTCCATAAACGTTTGCTTGAAAGCCTGACACATCAACTGTCTCGTCGTCAGTTGGATATTGAAAAAATTCGATTGGATGCCAATGAGCTTGGTTTGACAGCTATCACAGATATTTTAAGCAATCCGACTGATTTTGTTTGGCTAAAAAACCATGTTTTGACCGCAAGCCCTGAAGATTTTCTGAATTTTTCAGCGCTGATTCCTGAAAAAACAAAAACTTTTCTGATTGGCGCAACCTTGTCAATGTCTGATAAAAAGCCGATTTTTCCTGAATTACTGGGCTTTTCTGACTATACTTTTGATAGCATTTCCCAAGAAGTTGCGGCTAATCAGCAAGTTTTTGTGGCGACTGACAGTGCTGATTTGACCAAGCTTTCGCCCTATCAGTATGCGCATTTTTTGGCACAGCGTATACAGGAGTTGCAAAAGCTCGAAAAGCCTATGGTTGTGCTTTTTACGAGTCATGAGTCTTTAAATTTGACAGCGGAAGTATTGCTAGATGCGGGAGTTGATTTTCTCAAACCTGAAATCAATAGTGATGCCAGTCGCATTAAGAAGAAATTTGATGAACGGCAAAATGCCATTTTACTTGGGAGCAAGAAATTTTGGGAGGGTGTTGACTTTGAACACCAAGATGAGCTTATTTTGCTTATCACACGTCTGCCATTTACAGTGCCAGATGATATTTTGATTAGAAAATATGCCAAACGTTTTAAGAATCCTTTTTACGATTTTTCAGTGCCACTTGCCACTTTGCAGCTTAAACAAGCTATCGGTCGTGTCAATCGCAGACAAAGTCAGAAATCAACAGTTATTATTCTCGACAAACGTCTAACTGGTAAGACCTATGCCAAGAAAATGGTCAAAAATTTGCGTCAAACTAATCGTGTTGATTTTGCAACTTTTACCGACATCATCAGACAAACTCGAAATTTTTTGCTATAATTGAAAGATAATGAAGAAAAAACGCATGACAAAAACGAGTCAAATTTGGATTGGGACATTTATGATTATCCTAGCTTTTTTGGTGGGAGTAATTATCTTTTTCGCACAAGCCACGAGTCCCTATACACAGGCTAAAGCTGATGCTATCCGTTTGGCTAAGGAAAAAACATCTGTTAAAACAGTGACAAACTTTTCAATTACAACAACTAAAACAAGCACATGTAGCTTGATTGGCGTAGATGCTGACAATCAAATAGTTGGTGTTTTGATTCCTGCAGAAGGTGGTGAGATTATCACGGTTAAATTGTCTGACAATAAAAGTAATTTGACAGAAAAAACGGCTAAATTAACCTTATATAAGGGCAAAGTAGTTTGGCAGACAGCTGAATTAGCGCTTTTTGATTTCGAGACAGGCAAGGAAATTAAGCAATAATCATAGTAAAATCGCCCTCAACAAGCATGAAGTCTGTTGAGGGCGATTTATTTCTAAACGTAAAAGTTCTCAATCAATCGTCATAAGAATGACTTCTCGACGTTCGGAGAAGTTGGCTTTGACTTGTTTTTCAATTTCTAATTTTAGCCGAGTTTTATTGCGTTTCTTGACAAAAATTAAAGCTGCACCTACCATCATAATCAAAACCGAAATTTCAAAACCAGTTATGAGCAGTGTGACCATCTTGGCTGAGCTACTCTTACCAGTTCGAGCGAATAAGTTTTTTTGTAGATACTGCCAGTCCTCTCTTGTGAAAGCAATCTCTTTTAACGTGCTAGCCTCAGGATCAAAGGCTTGACCATTAAGCTCAGAGATGTAAACAACAATCCTTGAACTTCTAGGGAATTTGCTCTCATTGGCATACAAATCCTTGAAGAGAATCTTGACATTGCCATCTGGCGAGAGTGGGAGCGTTTTACGAGTGATTTCATTTTGACCATCAAATCTGACGACGGTTACTTGACAGAGCGTTCCTTTCACATTCCACCAAGTGCTGACGGCTTTATCTAGGCTTTGATATTGAAGGTTACAACCATCAGTTGTTTTCTGCTCAAAAAGTCGATTATTATCTGGCAAATAAACACCGCTCTCGTTATTAGGCGCAAAAAATTCAGCCAAGGTATTTGACTGTTCATTAAAAATCGAAGATTCCGCTTGTACGTAGAGCGATAAAACACTTACCAATAATGTTGTCATAAAAATCAGAAGTGATTTAATCAATTGTTGCTTATTTATTTTCATAGTTTCTCAACTTTTATTATTTTGAATTAACAGGTCATGACAAGTCAATCTGAATTTTTTAGACTTACCTCTAACACTATTATATACCTAAGTTTGTTATAATAGAGAAAATGTCTCGAAAATGAAACATTTTAATTTATATCTAATTTAAGTGATTTTAAGACAAAAATTTCATAATATAATAAAAAGAATGGTAAAACTGCCTGATAAGAGATGATTTTTTCCTTTATTTTTGGTATAATCTTAAGTAATTAGAGTATTATAGCTTGGGGGAAGTCTAAAAACTAAGTTTGGTACTGTAATCATTTTAGAAATAGGAGTGACGTAACAATGGCATTATCAAATCTGGTCAATAATTTAGAAGAGTCGGTAACACTTTCGGCTTCTGCGCGTGCTAAACAGCTCAAAGCTGAAGGTCGCGACATTCTCATGTTGACACTCGGCGAACCTGATTTTGTGACACCGAACAATATTGCAACTGCGGCTAAAGAAGCTATTGATTCAGGAAAATCAAGCTTTTATACGCAAGCAGAGGGTCTGCCTGAACTCAAAGATGCTGTGGGGAGCTACTTTGAGCGTTATTATGGTTATGGCGTTTCGCATGAGCAAGTTGTGATTACGACTGGTGCGAAGTTTGCGCTTTACGCTTTCTTTGCGGCTGTTCTTGACCTTGGTGATGAGGTTATTATTCCAACACCATACTGGGTCAGCTATGCAGAGCAAGTTAAAATGGTTGGGGGCAAGCCAGTTTTTGCGGTCGCAACGCAAGAAAATAATTTTAAAATAACGACTGAGCAACTTGAAGAAGTTGTGACAGGTAGCACCAAAGTCCTCATCCTCAATTCACCGTCCAATCCGACAGGTGTGATTTATACGGCTGAGGAATTGACTTTGCTTGGCAATTGGGCAGTGGCGCACGGTATCCTTATCCTTGCTGATGATATTTATGGTCGTTTGGTCTACAATGCTAACCAGTTTACGCCGATTTCAACTCTTTCTGAAGAGATTAGAAATCAAACCATTGTCATCAATGGTGTTTCAAAAACTTATGCCATGACTGGTTGGCGAATCGGTTTTGCGACGGGAAATCCTGAAATTATTGGAGCGATGAGCAAGATTGTTAGTCAAACAACATCAAATCCGACAACTGTTGCCCAATACGCAGCGATTGAGGCTCTAAACGGTGACCAGACAGAAGCTGAAAATATGCGGGCAGAATTTGAAAAACGTCTAAATATGCTCTTGCCCTTAATTAACGAAATCCGTGGTTTTGAGGCAATCAAGCCACAAGGTGCTTTTTATCTCTTTCCAAAGGTATCTGAGGCCATGGCAATCAAAGGTTTCAGCAATGTGACAGCTTTTTGTGATGATATTTTGGAAAAGACAGGAGTTGCCCTAGTCACAGGTGCTGGCTTTGGCGCTTCGCAAAATCTGCGACTTAGCTATGCGACAGATTTTGAAACGCTTTTTGAAGCTGTCAATCGTCTCAAAGAGTATATGGGTCGAGAATTTTTCCGCTCAAACTTTAATGTCATGATGTATGTTGAAGATGTTGCTGAATCTGTTAAATTCTGGGGTTCTATTGGCTTTTCAGCGCAAATATTGGATGAAAATTCAGCTGACATCAAATCTAGCGCTGATGCGGATGTTACCTTTACCCTGTATAAAAAGGATATTGTCCGTCAAATCTCGCCTGAGGCTGCGGATAGTGTGCCGTCGCTCTTGCTCCAAACTGAAGATTTGGACGATTTGTATCAAAAACTTGTGGAGCTTAACCATGCAGCAGGTGAAATCGTTGATGCACCAGGTCTTGGGCGTGTCTTTAATTTTACCGACCCAGACGGCAACTTTTACGCCGTTCGTGAATCAAAATAAGATGCTTTATCAAGATGATTGCTAGTCTAGCTGTGAATTAGGAAAGTAAAATGACAAATTATACCTCAATTATTGACGTGAAAAATTACGTTGACCAAGAAATTACAATAGGTGCTTGGATCGCAAATAAATCGGGCAAGGGCAAGCTTGCTTTCTTGCAACTTCGTGATGGAACGGCATTCTTCCAAGCTGTTGCCTTTAAGCCAAATTTTATTGAAAAATATGGCGAAGAAGTGGGTCTTGCTAAGTTTGAGACGATTAAGCATTTGGCACAAGAAACATCTGTTCAGATTACTGGGTTTGTCAAGGCTGACGACCGTAGCAAATTTGGCTATGAGCTTGATGTGACGGATATTGAAGTGATTGGCGAGTCGGTGGATTATCCGATTACGCCCAAAGACCATGGGACTGATTTTCTCATGGATAACCGTCATTTGTGGTTGCGGAGTCGTAAGCAGCACGCGATTATGCTGGTTCGCAATGAAATTATCCGTGCGACTTATGAATTTTTCAATGCGCGTGGTTTTATCAAGATTGACAGTCCGATTTTGACAGGTTCTGCTCCAGAGGGGACGACTGAGCTGTTTGAGACAGATTACTTTGGTCAGCCTGCGTTCTTGTCGCAGACAGGTCAGCTTTATGCTGAGGCTGGGGCGATGGCATTTGGCAAGGTTTTTACCTTTGGGCCGACTTTTCGTGCTGAAAAATCTAAAACGCGCCGTCATTTGACGGAATTTTGGATGATTGAGCCTGAAATGGCTTTTACGACACACGAGGAATCGCTCGAGGTCCAAGAAGCTTATGTTAAACATATTATCAAGGCTGTTATTGACAATCAAACATCTGCTTTGACTGAGCTTGAGCGTGATATTACGGTGCTTGAAAACTATGTCAACACGCCATTTAAGAAGATTACTTATGATGATGCGGTGGCTTTGTTACAGGAAAATCAGGCCGATAACGACTATGAAAAAATTGAGTGGGGAGATGATTTTGGCTCACCGCATGAAACTTGGATTTCTAACCATTTTGGCGTGCCGACATTTATCCTCAACTATCCGAAAGCGATTAAGGCTTTCTATATGAAACCACATCCGACACGTGATGACGTGGTAATTTGTGCCGATTTATTGGCACCTGAGGGCTATGGCGAGATTATTGGTGGTTCTGAACGTGCGACGGACTATGAATATCTCAAAGAAAAATTAGTTGAATTTGGTCTGTCCGAAACAGAGTATGCTTGGTATCTTGACCTTCGCAAATACGGTAGCGTCCCGCATTCTGGATTTGGTCTCGGTCTTGAGCGTGCTGTGACTTTTATTACTGGCAATGAACATATCCGCGAAGCGATACCATTTCCGCGTTTGCTCCACCGTTTGAAACCTTAAAAATGATTTCAAAAACAGCTAGAAATTGTAGGTTGAAGTGATAAATGAATATCAAAAAAGTCTTAAAAGGAACATTTTTAGTCGTACTAGCTTTGCTTGTTGGTGCGATTTTTTGGCAAATTAAATCAGAATTGCCGCACTCAGTCAATCAGCCAAAAAAAGTGGTGGATGATAAGAAATCTAAACCTGCGCCAGTCCTTGAAAAAACGGCAGAACCCGCCAAATCAAAGAAAGCCGATAGCAAATCTGCTAAAGCTGACTGGTTAAAATCGGAGACACCAATTGAGTTTCCGATTCTGATGTATCATCATATTGCAGATGTTGTAGATGGCAATACGCTGTTTGTACCAGCTGATGAGTTTGAAATGGAGATGATGGCACTCAAAAATGCGGGTTATTATACGTTGACACCTGAGGAAGCCTATCGTGTTTTGACGACGAATGAAAAGCCAGCCGAAAAAATTGTTTGGGTAACGTTTGACGATGGTTATAAAAATGCCTACGATACTGCTATGCCGATTTTGAGTAGGCTTGAGATGACGGGGAGTTTTTTCATTATCACGGGTATGCGAGACGATGAGGATAAGATGCCTGATGAAATGTTACTGAAAATGAAGCAAAATTCCCTTATATCGCTCGAAAGTCATACAGTCAATCATCCTGATTTGGAATATTTGACAAACGACCAAGCAGATAGTGAGCTTAGGGACTCTAAACAAGAGTTGGATCGTTTATTGAAACAAAAAACGTCGGTTATTTGTTATCCAGCTGGGCGCTACAACAATGAGACAGCGGAGCTTGCCGAAAATGCTGGTTACAAACTTGGTTTGACGACTAATCCTGGTCTTGCTAGTAGTCGCAATGGCTTGTTTGCGCTGAATCGTGTGCGTGTGGCTTATGGACATAGTGAGGCGACTTTTATGGCGCTGATTGGGGATAAGTGAACATAGTTATTGCAAAATTGTCACGTTCCAACCCAACTTTCTGAAAATTTGGTATAATGGAGTTATATTTCGCTGTTCATCATTTTCTTTTATAATTTTATGATATAATCAGCTGTTCAAAAAGGAGTAACTAAACATGTCAATCAAAACAATCGCAACAGCTCAAGCACCAGGTGCTATCGGTCCTTATGTTCAAGGGAAAATCGTTGGAGATTTCCTATTTGCTTCTGGTCAAATTCCGCTTTCTCCAGTTTCTGGCGATATTGTCGGTACGACGATTACTGAGCAAACCGAGCAAGTTATGAAAAATGTTGCAGCCATTCTTGAGGCAGCGGGTACTAATTTTGATAATGTTATTAAAACAACTTGTTTTTTGAGTGATATGGCAAATTTCGTACCATTTAATGAGACCTATGCCAAATCTTTCGGCGCAGAATTTCCAGCGCGTTCAGCTGTCGAAGTGGCTCGTTTGCCAAAAGATGTTCTCGTTGAAGTTGAAGTTATCGCTTACCTTGGCAAATAAATTATCATTTGTTTAATCTAGTGGAGGAAGTATGAAAATAGGAATTATTGGTGCGGGTAATATTGCGCTTAAAGCCTATGTCCCAACCTATTCGACTTTGCAAGATGTGCACGATTTTGTTATTTATTCGCGTGATAGAACTAAAGCTATCAATCTTCAGGAAAAATATAATTTTCTGGGTGTTACTACCGAGTTGAGCGAGCTTTACGCTAGTGACATCGTTTTCATTCATGCGGCAACACCCGCTCATTTTGAGTTAGCACATGATTTTTTGTCAAATGGCGTACATGTTTTCATGGATAAGCCTATTTCTGAGGATTTTTCTGAAGTTTTAGCACTCCAAAACCTTGCCAAAGAAAAAAATCTGCTCTTTATCATCGGTTTTAATCGTCGTTTTGCGCCACGTGTGACTGAATTAAAGGCGATTTCACAGAAAAATATAATTACTGTCACGAAAAATCGAATTAACGAAACGTTCGATTTGACTTACGGGCTTTACGATTTATTTATTCATCCGCTTGATACGTTAATTTATTTACTTGATGATGAAATAATTGATTATCAAGTTTTTCTCAGGTCGGATAATGCTCGTCTGCGACAGATTGTAATTGTTATTGAAACAGTGACCGAGACAGGTATCGCACGGCTTAATGCTAAGTCAGGTGCCAATACGGAGACGATTACAGTTGAATCGGAAACAGCTACTTATCATCTGCTCAACTTGACTGATTATCAAATTGACCGACCAACAGGCAAGCAAGTCATTTCTTTCAAAGACTGGGATACAACGCTTTATAAACGTGGTTTTGAGCCAATGGTTAAGGCAGTTTTAACCGAACTTGAAAGATTTGACGGAACAAATCGTGAGGAGATAATGCAAAAGCTCAAACAGACTGATGTTGTAAGAAGTCATGAAATGATTGCTGAGATATTGGCATAATAACTTTATAAAGGAAATAAAATCGGATATTTTTTCCGATTTTCGTTTTATAACAAGGAGATAAAACGATCATTTAGATATTAGAAAACACAGGTTGTCAGAAAATAGAACTTTGTCAAATTATGCTATAATTAAGAGACAGACAACACAAGGCAATTGTCAAACTTTCGTATGAAACCACGATATTTTTTGATTTGACATTTGCTTGTAAAAGTTATATACTTGTGTTAGTCCAAAAAACTAACAGGCAGAAAGAACATTATGGCACAAGAAAATATTATTATCCACGGCGCGCGCGCCCACAATCTTAAAAATATTGATGTGACGATTCCACGAGATAAACTGGTTGTGATGACTGGTTTGTCTGGTTCGGGTAAGTCATCGCTTGCTTTTGACACACTTTATGCTGAGGGGCAACGCCGTTATGTTGAGTCGCTTTCGGCTTATGCACGCATGTTTCTTGGCAATATGGATAAGCCCGATGTTGATAGCATTGATGGGTTATCGCCTGCGATTTCGATTGACCAAAAGACGACATCTAAGAATCCGCGGTCAACAGTTGGCACGGTGACGGAAATTCATGATTATCTGCGCTTGCTCTATGCGCGGATAGGTGTCCCTTATTGTATCAACGGTCATGGTAAAATTACAGCACAATCTGTCGAGGAAATTGTTGACACGATTTTGGAAATGCCCGAAAAGCAACGACTTCAGATTTTAGCGCCCATTGTGCGTGCTAAAAAGGGGCAGCACAAGAAGATTTTTGAGAAGATTCAAAAGGACGGCTATGTTCGTGTGCGGGTCAACGGCGAGGTTTATGATGTGTCGGAGGCGCCCGAGCTTGACAAGAATAAAAAGCACGATATTGACATCGTGATTGACCGAATTGTGCTTAAAGACGGGATTCGTGGTCGGCTTTTTGACTCGGTTGAGGCTGCTTTGCGCCAAGGTGACGGCTATGTCAAGATTGACACCATGGATGGTGCGGAACTGTTGTTTAGCGAGTATTATGCGTGTCCGATTTGCGGTTTTTCCGTGCCCGAGCTTGAACCGCGCCTTTTCTCATTTAACGCGCCACAGGGGGCTTGTCCCGACTGTGATGGTTTGGGTATGCGCCTTGAGGTTGATCTCGATTTAGTCGTGCCAGATGCTACGAAAACGATCCGTGAAGGAGCGGTTGTGCCTTGGTATTCAGGTTCTTCGACCTATTATCCAGCGGTTTTAGAGCAAGCAATGGCAGCTTTCAACGTTGACATTGACTTACCGTTTGAAAAATTAGCAGAAGATGACAAAACGCTTATTTTTTACGGGTCAGGCGAGCGCCTTTTCCATTTCTATCATGAGGGAGATTTTGGACTACGTGACTTAGATATGGCATTTGTCGGTATTGTGCCTAATATTTTCAGACGTTTTAACACAGGCTCTGACGGCACAAAAAATCAAATGCGCGCTTATATGAATGAGTTACCTTGCCAAACTTGTCACGGTAAGCGGCTTAATGAACAAGCCTTGTCAGTTAAAATTCATGGAGAAAATGGTGTTGATATTGCTGATTTATCTGCCTTACCAATTGGCGAACATTTAGAGTTGCTGACTCAGCTTGTCCTGTCAGAAAACGAGGAAACGATAGCAAAACCAATTGTCAAGGAAGTTGGTGACAGGCTAACTTTCCTTAAAAATGTTGGTTTGGCTTATCTGACCTTATCGCGAAATTCGGGAACATTATCGGGTGGTGAAAGTCAGCGGATTCGGCTTGCCACGCAAATTGGCTCAAATTTGTCGGGTGTTCTCTACATTTTAGATGAACCGTCAATTGGTCTACATCAGCGAGATAATGACCGTTTGATTGAGTCGCTGAAAAAAATGCGTGATTTGGGTAATACTTTGATTGTTGTTGAACATGATGAAGATACGATGATGTCGGCAGATTATCTGATTGATATTGGTCCTGGTGCGGGCGATTTGGGTGGCGAGATTATTGCTGCTGGCACACCTAGGCAAGTTGCTAAGAACAAGAAGTCAATTACTGGGCAATATTTGTCTGGTAAGCGGAAAATTCCTGTACCAGTTGAACGTCGAAACATTAACAAGAAAAATGTTATCTCTGTCAAAGGGGCGGCGGAGAATAATCTGCAAACTCTTGATGTTGATTTTCCCTTGGGTGTCATGACTGCCGTCACTGGTGTTTCAGGCTCGGGTAAATCAACCTTAGTCAATAGCATTCTTAAAAAAGCTTTGGCGCAAAAACTCAATCGCAATAGCGAAAAACCTGGTAAATACAAGGCGATTTCGGGTTATGAGAAGATTGAGCGCTTGATTAATATTGACCAAAGTCCGATTGGGCGCACGCCAAGGTCTAATCCTGCGACTTATACTAGCGTTTTCGACGATATTCGTGATTTGTTCGCAAATACTAATGAGGCGAAGATTCGTGGTTATAAAAAAGGACGTTTTAGTTTTAATGTCAAGGGTGGTCGCTGCGAGGCGTGTTCGGGTGATGGTATTATCAAGATTGAAATGCACTTTTTGCCTGACGTTTATGTGCCATGCGAAGTGTGCCACGGCAGACGATATAATTCTGAAACCTTAGAAGTTCATTACAAAGAAAAAAACATTTCAGAAGTTTTGGATATGCGCGTATCTGATGCAGTTAATTTCTTCAAACACATTCCCAAAATTGAACGAAAACTGCAGACGATTGTTGATGTTGGTTTGGGCTACGTGACATTGGGACAACCCGCAACCACACTCTCTGGTGGCGAGGCGCAACGGATGAAACTGGCAAGTGAACTACAAAAACGCACGAGTGGCAAGAGTTTCTACATTCTTGACGAGCCGACAACAGGTCTACATACGGCGGATATTGCCACGCTCCTCGACGTGATGAATCGCTTGGTTGACCAAGGCAACACGATTGTGGTCATTGAGCACAATCTTGATGTGATTAAGACAGCCGACCATATCATTGACCTTGGTCCCGAGGGCGGTATCGGTGGCGGGACGATTCTGGCTGTCGGCACACCCGAGGAAGTGGCTGCGGTTGAGAGTTCTTATACTGGGAGGTATTTGAAGGGGAAGTTGGGGTGAAAACTTAGTACTCTTGCAAGTTGTTTGCTTGTGGGAGTTTTTTTGTGTGATGTTGATAAGAGTGCATATGAGATAATTTTTTTTGGTATAATGAAGTATGAGAAAGAGTGGAAGTTTGCGACAAAGATTTTTAAGTAAATCATACTTTTATCTAACTAAAAATAAAGAAGGTAGGATATGATGAATTTAAAAAGTATCTTTGTAAAAGAAAAAGTTAATACAAAATCTCAAAAGAAGTTTGAAAAACTAACTCCAAATAACCATCTAAATCCTAAAGAAATATCGGCGTATAAAGATGCTTTAGATTTTTCCTTGGAAGATAGTGAAATCAACAATGTTGCAATGACAGGGATTTATAGTTCAGGTAAAAGTAGTGTAATTGAAACTTATGAAAAGTTTTTTGATAAGAAATTTTTTAAAAAGAAAAGCAAGAAGTTTATTCATATTTCTTTGGCAAGATTTGATAGAGATAAAAAAGTTGAAAATATTCCTAGTGATAATGAAATTATATCAGAGGTTAATTTCATTGAAGGAAAAATCCTAAATCAGTTACTTCATCAAATCGAACCTAAGAAGATTCCGCAAACTATTTTTAAAATTAAAGGGAAAATTAGTCGAGTCAAAATATTTTTTTATAGTTTTCTTTTTGTTATGATAGTTGTACTTGGGATAATAACTGTAAAATTTGATTCATGGATAAATTTTATTTCTGAATTGAAAAAAGAAAAATTTTTCTTAATCTCTATTTTTAATTTGGTCTCAATAAATAAGGCGAGGGCATTATTTGGATTAGTTGTTCTTGTTTTGATAATGTATTTCCTATATCAATTTATCTTACTTCAAAAAAATAAGTCAATCATTAAGAATATTGCTTTTAAAAGTGGTGTAGTTGAGAGTAATATTGAGCTATTCAGAGAAAGCAATGAATCATATTTTGATAAATATTTGGATGATGTCATTTATTTGTTCAACAATTCAGGTGCTGATGTGATTGTTTTTGAAGATATTGATAGATTTAAAGATAATCGAATTTTTGTAAAGTTAAGGGAAATTAATACATTAGTTAATGGCAAGACAGGTAGGAAAAAGAAATTAACTTTTCTATATTTAATAAAAGATGAGATGTTTATTTCTAAGGATAGAACTAAATTTTTTGATTTTATTATTCCAGTTTTACCAGTTATCAATGCTTCTAACTCGTTTGAAAAATTGAGTGAAATTTTCAAGAAAAATGATTGTTACGAGTCACTTGATGAAAAATTTTTACAAAAAATCTCACTATATATTGATGATATGAGCTTGTTGAAAAATATTTATAATGAATTTAATATTTACAAACAACAACTGAGAAATGTTGAAATAGAACAGGATAAATCAATTTATGATGATAATAAATTATTATCGTTAGTTATCTATAAAAATATTTTTCCAAGTGATTTTGCAAAATTACAATTAAATCAAGGATTTATTTTTGAAATTTTTGCCAAAAAAGATGAATTGATAGAAAATAAGAAGAATGAACTGTCGGCGAAAATTACAGAACTTAAAAATAGAATAAAGGAAAGTAGAGAAGAACATTTGCTAAAAATAGCTGAGTTGGAAGCTATTTATTCCGTTTTTGATGGGGAAATTCTAGTAAATAATAAAAAGCAAAAAGATTTTCCGAATAGAACTGAATTTATAGAAGAGATTAAAAATAATCCTGATAAGGTACAAAAAGTTGTTCTAGACAGTTATAGTAGACGTAGCCTATCCCCATTGGATCCACTTCCAATTTTTGAAGCTCTCAATGGAAATGAAGAATTTTTAAAAAGGAAAGAAACTATTGAAAATAAAGAAAAAGCGAAATCTGAAAAACTAGAAAAGGAGCTATCAAAATTAAAAATAAAGAGTTCAAAGTTCAAAGATATTGTTAGTCGAGCTGATATTAAACAGTTACTTGAAGATAGTAAGTTTGAAGAATTGGGGGAAAATGATTATTTATCAATCATTCCATTCTTGCTGCTTAATGGCTGGATTGATGAGACTTATACCGATTATTTGACATATTTCTATCCTAACAGTATCACTTTAGAAGATAAACAATTTTTGAGGAGTATTGTAGATGAACAAATTCTCGAAGATGGCTTTGAATTAAAGAATGTTGAAAAAGTCATAGACAGAATGGAGTTTGATGATTTTGGAAAAATTGAATCTAAAAATCTATCTTTGATGAAACATTTAATTTCTAATAATGATAAATTTACTGAGGAAATATCTTTATACTTCAATATGCTTGAAAAAAACAATGCTATTGATTTTATTGAAAAATGTATCCTGATTTTTGATAATGAATCATCTGAAAAAATTTCAAAATATATTAATGAAAAATGGACTTTGTTTTTATATTCTTATCTGAACCATTCTGATACGAGTGATAAAGATAAGGCGAATTTAGCATTTAAAGTTTTTTCATACTTGAAATATGAAGAAGTAGAGAAGTTTAAAGAAGTTGCTGTTGTTCGTGGTTTCATGAATGAACATTTTTCTGATATAGCTGAAAAACTCAAGTATGCCGAAAATCTTAAAAGTAGTTTTCAAGGTATGACATTTGCCAATGTTGATTTTTCTGAATTAGATGGAGAACTTTCGAACCTTATTTTTGAAAAAAATTTCTACGAGATAAGTTATGAAAATTTATATAATTCATTTAATAAATTTTGTAAAGAAATAAACGAATTAGCGTTTAAAATGAAGAATTACACAATTATTCGAGAAAATTCAGAAAAAATTTTTGATTATATTCATGAAAATAGTGTGAATTTTACCAAATACATGAAAGAATATGTCTCATTTTGCGAAGGTAAAATAGCAGATGAGTTATTTTATGTGTTGGAAATTTTGAATAATGAAAATCTTTCAAACGAAATTAAAGAACAGTATGTGAATTTGCTAACTGTTGAAATTAGTGATTTATCCGAAATTAATGATGTTGAGATTCAAGAATTAGTGATTAAAGCTAAAGTATTAAGTCCTAGTGTTGAAAATATCTTGAAATATTTTATTAATCAAGAAAATAAATTGACACTAGAATTGGTTGGCTTTATTAATTCAATGTTTAGGGAGAATGGTGTTGTAGAAAATAATTTTGATGAAGAATCAAGAGTAGCTTTTTGTCGTGAAGTTGTACTTTGTAATGATTTAGATAACGCTAAATATCTGACGTTACTTAAAAATCTGAATTATTATTGTGTAGAATCATTTGAGTATCAAAATATTTCTGATGGAAAAATGATGCTTTTAATTGAAAATAATATTATTAGATTTTCCAAACAAATACTTCTTGATATTAGATGCTACTATCCAAATAGTGTGATTTTGTTTATTACTCATAATATTGCTAATTATCTTGAACTTGTTTTTGATGAAGAGATTTATAAGTTTGATGAATTGATGATGCTTATTAATTTAAAAGATGAGACTGATGACTTTTATCTTGATATTGTTAAAAAGATTCGGGAGCCAATTTCGATCTCTGAAAAAAATTTTTCTTCCGCAGTTTTAGAGTTTATATTAACTAATAATTTTGACAGTGATGATTTGGAGTATTTGTGTCTTAATTATGAAAAATTTGATGACTCAATTCAAGAAAAAATGCTTGAAATTGTAAATGAAAATATTTCTAAAATCATAAGCGAAGAATTTGAAATTAGTAGAGAATTATTGTTTAAGATAGTTATAAGTGAACTTTCAAAAAATGAAATTGTTAATCTCCTAAATAATTTAAAATTGGGTAGTTATACTAAACTACTTGATGGAAAAAGACCGAAATTTAAAAATACAAATGAAGACAAAATGATTTTGGAATGGCTAGTTAAGAATCTAATAGTTACTAAATTTGAGCTTATTGATAATGATGAAAAAATACGAGCTGTCGGTACGAGGAGATTTTTGTGAAAATCAGTCTTCAGAAATTATTGAAGAACAATAGAAAGGTATTTTTAAATTACTAAGAGTCATGATTATTTACGGAACAAAACTTGAATAAACAACTTGCTTTTTCAAAAATAAAAGCCTATACTGTTAATAAAGCATTATTCTGAAAGGATATTGACAATATGAGTGGCGGAAAAAGGGTTGGTGCGGGTAGAAAAGCCAAGAGTGAGCTGGAAAAGAAAAAGCAAAAAAATATTTATATTCCCGAAGAATTGTACGAGGAAGTCATGAAAGCGCCGATTGCGTATGGCGATAGTTTTTCAAGTCGCTGTGAGTTTCTGATTGAGGAGGGGCTTGCTAATTTTGCTGTTTATAATAAAAATCGTGAAGATAAGGTAGATAAATTAACGTTCATTGATTTATTTGCGGGAATTGGTGGTATTCGACAGGCTTTTGAGGACGACAAGACAAAAGCTGTTTTTAGCTCGGAATGGGATAAATTCGCTGCTGCGACTTATGAGGCAAATTTTGGTGAAAAACCTCATGGCGATATTACGCAGATTAAGGCGGAAGAGATTCCTAAACATGATGTGCTATTGGCTGGTTTTCCTTGTCAACCTTTTAGCATGATTGGTAAGCGTGAGGGATTTTCCCACGCCACACAAGGTACACTCTTTTTTGATGTTTTGCGCATTATCAAACATCATCAACCTAAGATGTTTTTGCTTGAAAATGTGCAAGGTTTGTTGACGATTCAAAATGGCGAAACTTTTCGGATTATCAAATCTGCCTTAAAAGAAGTGGGGTATGACGTTTTTTCAGATGTGTTAGATGCACAAAATTACGGTTTGCCACAAGTCAGAAAGCGTGTTGTCATTGTTGGTTTTCGTAAAGATTTAGAGATTACGAACTTTGATTTGCCACAGGGGTCTAATAACCGCGTGCCTGTTAGTCAAATTTTAGAAGAAAACCCTAATGGTTACACCATTTCTGAGCATTTACAGAACACTTATTTATTTAAGAAAAATGATGGTAAGCCACAAATAATTGATGAAAATTCAGATATTCAAGTCAAGACTTTGGTCGCTAGTTATCATAAAATTCAGCGGTTGACGGGTACATTTGTCAAAGGTGGCGACACGGGTATCCGCCTACTTTCTGAGTTAGAATGTAAACGTCTAATGGGTTTTCCCGATGATTTCAAAGTACCTGTTTCGCGCACGCAAATGTATCGTCAATTTGGCAATTCAGTTGCTGTGCCAATGATGAAAGCTGTTGCAGATTGCATGAAAGAACGGCTATTTTTGGCTGAAAGTCTTAAATTGAAAGACGACAAGGTAAGTTGATGAAAAAATTTAATAAAGGTGAGTGGTCCGAATTATACGTCTTTCTCACAATTTTGGCAGATGGTAAACTATACGCTGCTGATGAAAAGCTCAATAAAATCGAAAGTACATTTTACACGATTCTAAAAGTTATTCGTGAAAATCATGACTATCTGCGTGATAATGACAATCAGCTGATTTTGATTCAGTCAGATGAGGTTAGTTTACAGATTCCGATTCAAAAATTTGTTGATAATGCGCCTAAACTTTTAAATGAAATTATGACTGCAAAAGGCAGTAGTTTTGCGATTCCAGAAATTTCTGACTTGTTGCATGACATCGCTGTGACAAAAATAAAAGCCGAAAGTGGTCGAAAAGGCGATTTGACAGTTCAAATTCACGATGATTATACAGGTTTTGAGCCGATTATTGATTTTTCAATCAAGTCTTATTTGGGTGGCACACCAACTTTATTGAATGCATCAAATGCAACGACTGCTGAATTTATCTTATCCGGTACGATTGATAACAGCTTAGTTGAAAAAGTCAATAACATAACAGGTACTTCCACGGTCATTTCATAAATTTAATTTATCCGACAAATTCCGAAATTTCACAAGTTAAATAGCTATTTCAGACGATTATTTCCCTAACCGCTTTAATTTTCATAAAAAATCTGTTAAACTTTCGTTATGGAGCTGAAAATGACAATTAAAGAAAAATTTACGGTTATTGAAGATTTACGAGACCAAAGTTATGTTGCTTATCCTCTTTGCGATGTGCTAATCATTGTTATG
>NZ_BLLI01000007.1 GCF_011170085.1 Pseudolactococcus hodotermopsidis
CTCTGTATTGAGCGACTCAATCAAAGCGAAAAATGATTGAGCATCCTTGTTCCTGAAATAGCTACTTGCTAGTTGTAAGACTTGCCAGCCTTGATAGAGTATCGGACTGTAATTAATCAGCTGTTCAGCCAACTTTCGACTAGTTGTCCACTTTCGTAAAGAACGTGAATAAAAAGGTGTAAATTTTGCCATTTTTATTTTGTCACTATCTCATTAATTCAATATTTTTTCAAATAAATCTTATCAATTTTATGTGATTTGTCCTTGTGCAAAATGACTTCCGCCCGACTGCGAGTTGGTTCGATGAACTCACGTAAATTTACCAAATTTACCTTTTTCCAAGTCTCTTTTGCCATTTTCAGCGTTTCTTCTTGGGATAATGTTGTAAACTGATGATAATAATTACTGGTATCTTTCTTGGCAAGTTCTAATAAAGTCTTGAATCGTTCTAAGTACCAACGCTCAATATTACTTTCAGTTGCATCAACGTAAATCGAAAAATCGAAAAAGTCATTGATATATAAGTGCTTGTTATGAGTACTTTGAAAAACATTAATCCCCTCAATAATCAATATATCAGGTGATTTGACTAATTCTTTATCGGGTAAAATATCGTAAGTTTCATGTGAATAAACAGGAATTTCGACATCCTTACCAGATTTTATTTCGGATAAAAAAGTGATGAGTGTTTCCATATCATAAGATTCTGGAAAACCTTTGCGGTCGAGGAGTTTTTTGTCAATCAGAGTTTGGTTGGGGTATAAAAAGCCATCTGTCGTTACAAGTTCCACATGTGCCGTCTTAAACGTTCTTGCTAAAAGCAGCTGTAACAAGCGTGCTATGGTTGATTTTCCGACAGCAACAGAGCCTGAAATACCGATAATAAAGGGTTGCGTGTGAGCGATTTTTTGCAGAAAAAGCCCTTTTGAGAAAGTCAGGTCGGTCATCGTTTTTTTGTAGATGCGGATAAGCTGTATCAGTGGTAGATAGACATCGTTGACATCTTGCAGACTGATTTCATCATTGATTGACTTGATATTTTCAAGTTCTTTTTCTGTCAATGTTGGCAATGTTTTTTTATAGAGATTTTGCCAAATATGACGTGTAATTTTATCATAGTTAATTAGTTCGGTTTCCATAAAAGTTATTTTACCATAAAAACGTTTTCTTATGTTAAAATAGGGATAAGAAATATTAGAACTTTTATGTATGAAAGAGGAAAATATGAAAATCGCTATATTTGGTGACTCGATTTCAACAAAAGTCGAGATGAAAACGTTGACTGAGAAATTTTTGGAACAGATGGGAGTTCCAGGCGAGGTTGTACTTTTTGCGGTTGCTGGCGAAGATACATCTGTCGCTAAAAAGCGTTTGGTACAAGTTGTTCCTGCCAATGCCGACTATAATTTTATTTTTTTTGGTGCCAATGATGCGGCAATTCATCATGATGTTTCGCCAGAACAATTTACTGAAAATTTGATAAAATTTGCGACAGCTTTGGGCGTTGAGAAAACAACATTTTTGACAACACCTTATGTTAATGAAGAGGCGATTGCTGAAACGCAGTTAATGGTTGGGCGCAGTAATGCCAATGTTTCGCAATATGTTGCTGCAGCAAAAAAAGCTAGTGAGCAAACAGGGGCACAAATCCTTGACCTTAATCATGCTATGACTGTTTATCCAGGTTCTGATGAATTTGTTGGCGCAGATGGCCTGCATTTCACGCGTGTCGGCTATGAACTGGTAACATCGCTGATTGCTGTCAATGTGAGGACGCGGGAGATGGAAAAATCTCATGACTGAAAAATTTCCAAAGATGTATTATGCTGAAAATCCTGATGCAGCACATGATATTCATGAGTTGGCCGTCGTTTTACTTGGGCAGAAAATGTCGTTTTTGACAGATTCGGGTGTTTTCAGTAAGAAAGCGATTGATTTTGGTAGCCAACTTTTGTTAAAATCGGTTGAATTTTCAGAAAATTCGACTTTACTGGATCTTGGTTGCGGTTATGGCCCAATTGGTCTGACTTTGGCAAAAGTGCAGAAAGTATTGCCAACAATGACAGATGTTAATTTGAGAGCGCTTGCCTTGGCAGAAAAAAATGCACTCAAAAATGATATATCAGTTGACATATTTCAATCTAATCTCTATGAAAATGTGACGGGAACATTTGACAACATTGTCTCAAATCCGCCAATTCGTGCGGGGAAAGAGATTGTTCATGGTGTCATTTCTGGTGCTTTTGAGTATCTCAAACCAAATGGAACATTGACCATTGTCATTCAAAAAAAGCAGGGCGCACCGAGTGCCAAGGCGAAAATGATTGATGTTTTTGGAAATTGTGATGTTATTAAAAAAGATAAAGGATATTTTATTTTACAATCTGCTAGAGAAGATTAAGAGTTTATAGATGAAAAAATATATAAAACTTATCTATGCCTTACTTTATTTCTTTGCTTGTGGCATTTTAGGCGCATTTCTTATGGTGTTGATTATCACTAAA
The DNA here is from genome assembly GCF_011170085.1 of Pseudolactococcus hodotermopsidis. Taxonomy (GTDB): domain Bacteria; phylum Bacillota; class Bacilli; order Lactobacillales; family Streptococcaceae; genus Pseudolactococcus; species Pseudolactococcus hodotermopsidis. The sequence continues at coordinate 2,505 of NZ_BLLI01000007.1, forward strand.
AAAATCAATCCCTTTATTTTTGTCATCGTTTTAGTGCTTTCCTACGTTCTGCAACTCATCATTCATGAAGCGGGACATGCGTTTTTGGGGCGTATGTCTGGTTATTGGTTGCTTAGTTTTAGAATTTTTTCATTTATGTGGGTTTGGAATGAAAGGGGAAAGGTTTCTTTAAAGCGAGAAAAAGTTGCTGGAACATTGGGGCAGTGTCTGATGATACCACCTGATTATAGCGAGAATAATTTCCCTTGTAAACGTTATCTTTTGGGTGGCGTTCTTGCCAATCTGATTGTTAGTTTACTTGGTTTAATTTTGAGCTTTTTAGTCCCTTACATCGCTATTTTTTCTACTGTTGGTTTTTTATGTGCTTTGTTAAATGGTATTCCTTATGGCTTTAATGACGGCATGAATGTCAAATTACTCTCGAAATATCCGAAGAATCGCTACTTTCTATTTCTACAATTAGCGATTAATTATCAATTCACTCAAGGGAAAAATTATAGTGATTTCCCTGCGAGCTATTTTAAAGTTTTTTCTGATAATGATGGGCTTATTCGTAGTCATTTCACAGATTATCAAATTATTTTAAATGCTGCTAAGGCTTTAGAAATGCTTGATTTTGAACATGAAACGGTTATTTTATAGAAAATGTGGCGTGAATTGAATGTCTATATCTTGCCTCATCAACTTTGGCTAAAAACAGAGTTGCTCTTTAATTTATGTGTGCAAAATCCTGCTGATGTGCGACTTGCAAAGCTTTGGCAAGATAATATTGTCCAGAAAACATTGAAGCAAAAACAGATGAATTATCAGCGAGTTATCGCAGCTCATACGTTTTATATCGAGGAAAATGTTGACAAGGCTTTAGAGATTTTAAATCAAAGCAAGATGAGTAAAAATATGTCAAACTTAGGCGAACTTAAAATTGAGCTAAAACTTGCTGATTGGTTGCTTGAACAAATTAACAAAACAATAATAAAGGAGTAAATAAAATGGTAGTAAATCATGACAAGGAGAAAATCTTAGAGCTACAAAAAGTTTTAGAGACCTCAGGCTCGAAGCGCTTAACCTTGAACTTGCAGGTGTTGGATGTTAATCATAGTTCGGCAAATGGTTTATTTGAGTTGGGCGGTCGAGCTTATGGTAACATTGAGTCAGCAAAATCAAATGACGCGTTGATAATTGATGGCTTGCTTGATCAAAAATGGGAGCAGTTCATTGATCAGACACTTGAAAATCTGACGGCGTTAATCGCAAGTTATTGTGCGACAATCAATGAAACGATGCAAGTTGAAAAGTTGGCAGAACTTAAATCTGAGCGAGCAATGCTCGATCGGCAAATTGCTGAACTTGAAAATCAGCGAATTTGGGAGTAGAGATGGCGGAATGACTTGAAAAATTTATTAATCGGAAAATAGTATTGTGTGGTGAAGAGAAAATGAGAGAGAGGAGTAATGGAGACTGTTATACTATAATTTAGAAGTAACTTTTAGTCAATTCTACATTGATTAAGGCTAGAAAATATTAAGAATTTAGAAAGAAAAGGTAAAAAAATATGGATACAAAAGTTATGACAATCATTGTTGCAGCGCTTGTGCTGTTCGTTTTTCTCATTGTCCTCATTGCAAGTTACAAAAAAGCAGCGCCTGATGAGGCTTTGATTATCACGGGAGCGGCGCTTTCAGGCAGTTCGGTTGAAGTTAATCAGGAAACAAATTCACGAGTTAAAATTGTCAAAGGTGGCGGCGTTTTTGTCATCCCAATCTTGCAACAAGCAACTTCCATGAGTTTGACAACGATGAAAATTGATGTCACAGTCTCAAATACTCAGAGTAAAACAATGGTTCCAGTAAATGTTAATGCCACCGCTATTTTGCGTGTAGGTTCGCCAAAACCGATGATTGCTATCGCGTCTGAAAAGATTTTGGGGTTATCAGGTGAAGAGTTACGTGAGCAATTAGAAGAAATGGTTCGTGGTCAAATCAGAACGATTGTAGCAGAGATGGAACCAATTGCATTGGTACAAGATAAACAAGGCTTTTCTGAATCTGTTTTGAATAATGTGGTAGATCAAATGGGCAAATTTGGTCTTGAAGTGACTGGTTTTACAATTACTAATATTTCTGATGATAATGGCTTTTATAGCTCGACTTATAAGGCAGATATTGCTGATAAACGTCGTGAAGCTGCCAATGCGATTGCGATTGCTGACTTTGATATGCGTAAAGTAGCGGCTGAAAATGAAGAAGCAGCGCAAGAAGCAGAGCAGAAAAAAGCGCAACACGTGTCGAATTTTGAAAAAGAAACAGCAATTATCAAAGCAAAAAATGACAAAGAAGCTGCGGAATCTAAAGCGATAGCAGAACAAGCGCTCGCACTAGAAACAGCAAAAGCGAAAAAAGAAGTTGCCGTAGCCGAAGGGGATGTGGCGATTATTGAACAAGAAAAAGCCGCAGAAGTTGCGACTAAAAAAGTTCAAGTTGCTGAAAAAGAATTTGAGGCAACGATTGTTACTAAACAAAATGCTGAAACTAAAGCGATTAAGTCCAAAGCTGAAGCTGATGCCCAACAAATCAAAGCAATCGGTAACGCTGAAGCCGAAGCGATTCAATCAAAAGGTTTAGCAGAGGCGCGCGTTCAAACAGAATTAGCTAAAGCTATGGAAGCCAACGGTCAAGCCGTTCTTGCCCAACAAATCATCGCACTTTTGCCTGAACTTGCCAAAGCCTTGTCTGAACCTTTGTCAAACATTGATAACATGACTGTTTTCAATGGTACTAAAGGGGTAACGGATAATTCAGTTGCGGGAATTGCGCAAACAATGGCCTTTGTTAAGAGTGCAACGGGTGTTGATTTGAATCAAATTATTGACCAGAGAACTTCTGGTTTAGTAACAGTTTCTGATAAAAAAGTATCTGCGAGTGTTGAGGCTGAAAATAAAGCAGAGGAAATTTAATTTGACGGTTTAAAATAGCGGGAATGACACATTTATTTGTGTCTTATCTTGTTATTTTTTATTGTTCGGTTTTGGCAACATTTTTTGATAAAAATTTATTTTTTTCAACTATTACTGCTTTTCAGTTAAACAATATCATGATATAATTAAGTAAATAATTATGTTGAATTTTCACAACATTCGCAACATAAAAACAATCTATTTTAGGAGAAAACATTTACCTATGACAACAACAACCCGCAACGCCACAGTGGTTAAGGAAAAAAACACCTTACACACAGTGCTACTCATTGCCTCGATGTTCTTGGGCTACACGATGATTTATATTGATAAATTATCTATCGGTATTAGTCTTGTGCCAATGTCGGAAGAACTCGGCATTACACCCTCTCAAAAAGGTATGATTATGAGCGCCTTTTTCCTCGGTTACGCGATTATGCAAGTGCCTGTTGGCTTTTTAAATGCCAAACTTGGTTCAAAGAAAATTTTGATTTTTAGTGTGTTTGCGCTAGGTTTATTTGCAGCTTTATTTAGTTTTGGCACATCAGTGATTTATTTCATGCTGATTCGTTTTCTGTCTGGTGCGATTGCTCACTCAGGCTATGCTCAAAGTGCTAGTAAAGAAGTTCAATCAAGTGTCCCTGTTTCACAAAGAACTTTTGCACAAGGGATTTTGATTAGTTCTTCAGGAATTGCAAGTGTTCTTGGACCAAAGTTGGTTTCGCCAGCTGTTCAAAATCTTGGCTATAAGCAAACTTATCTGATTTTGACAATTATTGCTATCCTCATCAGTTTGATTTTAATTGCTGTTATTCCAAATAATAAAACTGCTGCTGTTGCTAATACTGCTAAAAAAGCAGCTGAAAAAGTCTCGCTGGGCAAAATTTTAGCAAATAGAACTGTTTGGTTCTTGTTTATCTGCGATTTACTCGTCAATTCGGTTATGTATGGTGTGATTAACTGGACACCATCGTTTCTGACGAGCGATAAAGTCGGTTTTAGCCTGATTCAACAAGGGAATATGACATCATTTATCGGTATTTTCTTCCTTGTTGGGTCACTTGGTGGTAGCTATATTATCGGGAAATTTTTTGCGGATAAAGAGCGTGATGCGATTACAATTTTTGCGATTATCGGTTCGATTGCTTTGTTTCTTGCCTATCAAATTCCACATGGTGGGGCAATTAACATGTGGCCGATTACACTTTGTCTAGCGATTGGCGACTTATGTTATTCTGCGGGCTTTGTCATTCTTATGAGTTTGCCTTTGAAACGTTTCAAACCAGCTGAATTTGCGCCTAGCTATGCGTGTGTGGCAACTGGTGGTATTTTAGGAGGTTTCATTGCACCTTATCTGATTGGTTTCTTGGTTGAAAAAACAGGTAGTTATGCGAGTGTTTTCACATTTTTCTTGGTTACAGGTTTATTGTTTGCCTTAGCTATCCGTTTCGTGCCAAAAGATTATACACCTATTGATGAAGAACCAGCAATGACTGAACTCGAAGAATTATCACAGCAAGAATTATAAGATTTAGGAGAAGTGAGATATGGATAATCGAGCCGCTTTGACTTTGCTAAAAGAAGTGATTCAAATCAAGAGCATTTTAGGCGATGAAAAGCTTGTTGCCGATAAGTTGCAGACAATTTTTGAGGCGCACGACATACCTTGCCAGCAAATTATTTTTGAAAATAATGGCGCTAACCGCAGTCAGCTGATTGCGACTTTAGAAGGAACACAAGGCGACGGAAAAACTTTGGCATTTTCAGGTCACATGGACGTGGTGGCAGCTGGCGACATTCCTTGGGAATTTGCGCCTTTTGCAGCGATTGAAGCCGACGGTAAACTCTATGGTCGTGGCACTTGCGACATGAAAGCAGGCTTGATTGCTCAAGTGGTAGCTTTGATTCGTTTGAAACATGCGGGTGCTAACTTTAAAGGCACGATAAAATTCATTGCAACAGCAGGTGAGGAAACCGCTGCTATTGGTTCTGGTGCCCTAGTTTCTGACGGCTTGGTTGATGATATTGATGCACTGATTATCGGTGAGCCGACAGATTTAGGAATTGCTGTTGCGCATAAAGGCGCACTTTGGCCGCGGATAACGACTTATGGCAAAACAGCGCACGGCTCTATGCCAAATACGGGTGTTAATGCCATTGAACACATGTTACTTGTCTTAGCAAAATTTAAGGAAAAATTTGATTTTGCAAGCAGTATTGACGATTTAGTTGGTGCTTCGACATCAAGTATTGATGTAATGAATGGCGGTTTTGGCACAAATGTTGTCCCAGATAAATGTACAGTTGAGATTGACATTCGCACGATAAAATCGCAAAATCATGCTGATTTGAAAGCACAATTTGCTGAATTGCTTGCTGACTTGACACAAACCGTACCGAATTTTAAGGCAGAAGTCAACTATATCAATGATTTACCGTCAATGAAAACGGCATTGGACGATGAGTTCGCCTTGTTAGCCCAAAAAGTCGTTTCTGAAATCAAAAATGAACCCGTCACTTTATTTGGTATCACAGGTTATACAGATGGTTCGCAGTTTAGTCGCCTAGAAAAAGACTTGCCGATTTTAATACTCGGACCAGCTGAAACCAAATATGCCCATCAACCCAACGAATTTGTCAAAATTGCCGATTTTTATCGGGCGATTGACATTTATGAGACGGTCGCAAAACGTTATTTTCTTGAAAATTAAGTTAAATCTTGTTAAAATATAGATAATACAAATTTAGGAGGCTTTAATGGCTACAAAAGAAGAATTATTGGCACAATTACCTGTTAAAGAGATGATTGCTTGGCGTCGTCATCTGCATGCACATCCAGAATTGTCATTCCAAGAATTTGAGACGACAAAATACATTATCTCAATCTTGGAAACTTTTCCGAACTTGGAATTGCAACGCCCGACACCGACTGGCGTGATTGCCATTTTGAAAGGTGGCAAACCTGGTAAAACAATTGCTTTGCGTGCTGACATTGATGCTTTGCCTATTAGGGAAGAAGCTGATGTCGAGTTTGTTTCTGAAAATGAGGCTGTGATGCACGCTTGCGGACACGATACACACACTTCTATGATGTTGGGTGCTGTTAAGGTTATTACGCAAATGCAAGCACAGATTGCTGGGACGATTAAATTCCTTTTTCAACCTGCTGAAGAAGTGCCACCTGGTGGCGCAAAAGAGTTTGTCAAGGCGGGTGTTATGGATGATGTGGATCAGGTTTTCGGTTTGCACATTTTCCCGCTACTTCCAACTGGAGCGATTGGTTACAAATATGGCGCTTTGACGGCATCTTCTGATACACTAAATTTGACGATTCACGGTGTTGGGGCGCATGCTAGTGTACCCGAAACCTCAGTTGATGTGATTACGATTGGTGCTGAAATTATTTCAAATGTCAATAATATTATTGCACGTCGTATTTCGCCATTGGATCCAGCTTTGATTTCTTGGGGAGAATTTAAAGCGGGCGAAACGCACAACGTTATTCCAGATACAGCAATAATTAAAGCAAGTATTCGGACACGCAATCCTGAAATTCGCACGAAAATGCGTGATATGGTTGAACAAACAGTTAAAGGCATTTGTGATGCTTATGGTGCGACTTATGACTTTGATTTCTTATATGGTTATAGCTCAGTTCAAAATGCTAAAACAGAAATGGACTTGGTACGCGTGAGTGCCGCCAAAGTTGTTGGCGAAGAAGCTGTCTTTGAGTTGCCAGCACTCATGGGTGGCGAAGATTTTTCTGCCTATACTGATGTCAAACCTGGCTGTTTCTTTGGACTTGGCGGCGGTCTTGCCAAAGACGGTTACGGTTATTTCAATCATCATCCTAAGTTTAAGATTGATGAAAATGCTTTGCCTGTTGGGACCGCTGTGTTTGTTCAGTTGGTTAAAGATTTGATGATTGAGGGATGAAGTAAGTAGTTGATTTGATTCTAATGGAGATAAAAGCGCAATTTCAGCTTGAAATTGCGCTTTTATTTTTTCATGAAAATGATGAATAACAAGAATTGTTTTTAATCCCGATTAATATTAACCCCAAGCACAGTCAAATGCCCATTTGAAATCAATTTAATAACGAGAGCTGCGTAGTCATTGGCGGTTATCTCGTTATTTTTTTGGTCAATCCACCATTTGAGCGTGCCGATGAAAATGCTAGCAATATACGAAACGACAAAATCAGTGGGAATTTTGAGCGCCTCATTGCGCACATCAAGTGATTCAAAAATCTCGGAATAATGCTCAGATAAAATAGCAAGGAGACGATTGGATAGCATTTCAGCATTGCTATAAGTGACAGTAATTTGGGCGAGAGTAGGGTTTTCTTTGATAAATTCAAAAAATTTGGTTAGATTTTCTTCAATTTTTTTAATATTGATAGAATTTTTGTCAATCAGATTTCCCTCGTCTAAAACAGACGTGAAATCGCCCAAAAATTTGTCAATAATCTGTTCAAATAAGTCCGTTTTGTCCTTAAAATGACTATAAAAAGTGGCGCGGTTAATCATTGCTTCATTAGAAATGTCATTAATTGTTATTTTTTCAAAAGTTTTTGTTTGTAATAATTTGATGAAGGCTTGGGTAATAAGTTTATTTGTGCGTTTGACACGCAAATCAATTTTTTTAGGCATGTTTTATTTTTCTTTCAATATTTTGTAAAATTATCCAACACTTTGTTATATCATGTTGCTTTACCAACAGTTTATCATATTTTGACGGTTGCGCGCAAGTCAAAATACTTGTAAAATAGAAAGAAATAAGATATACAACATCATGTTGTGTTTTTAAAGATAAGGAAGTCTTATGTATAAATCTGGTATTGACGTTGGGTCAACGACTGTAAAAATGGTTGTTTTCGACGAAAATTATGACATGAAATTCTCGCGTTATGAGCGCCATTTTTCTGATGTCAAAACGGCAACGATAAAAGTCTTAAATGAGATGATTGCAGAACTTGGGGATATTGAGTTTACGTTTTCAATCACAGGTTCGGGCGGCATGGGGCTGTCTGATGTGATTGGCGCGACTTTTATCCAAGAAGTGATTGCCTCAACTTTGACCATTGAAAAATTCATTCCACAAACTGATGTGATGATTGAACTTGGTGGCGAAGATGCCAAGATGACTTTCTTTGACGGTGCTATGGAGCAGCGGATGAATGGGTCATGTGCTGGTGGAACGGGTGCATTTATTGACCAAATGGCAGAATTACTCAAAGTTGACGCGGCGGGTGTCAATGATTTGGCGAAAAATTATGAGAATCTCTATCCAATCGCCAGTCGATGTGGTGTTTTTGCCAAGACCGATGTGCAACCTCTGTTAAATGAGGGGGTGCGCAAGGAAGATATTGCAGCCAGTATTTTTCAAGCTGTGGTCAATCAAACGGTGGCAGGACTTGCAGCTGGGCGTAAAATAAAAGGCAATATTGCGTTCTTGGGTGGTCCGCTGTATTTCATGAGCGAACTGCGCAAACGTTTTATCGAAACACTTGATATTAAACCAGAAAATGTTGTTTTCCCAGAAAATCCACAACTGTTTGTCGCAATGGGGGCAGCGCTTGATGAGGAAAATGCGACAGAATTTTCAGCCTCTGAAATCATTGCCAAACTTGAACATGATAATTCTGATAATCTGATTCCGCAAGATACACTGGAAGTTTTGTTTGCTGATGAAACTGATTTGACTGAGTTCCGAGCGCGGCATGCTAAAGCGTCAGCAGCTCATAAAAATTTGGCTGACCACCATGGCGCAGCCTATCTAGGCATTGATGCGGGGTCAACGACGACGAAAGTTGTACTGATTGACGATGAGGGGAATATTTTATTTGAGCATTATGGGTCAAATAATGGCGATCCGCTTGATTCGGTGCTAAATGTTATGACCTTTCTCTACAAGGAAATGCCAAGTAATGTTTATATTGCCAAGTCAGCTGTAACAGGTTATGGCGAGCAGTTGATTAAGGCGGCGCTCAAGGTTGATATTGGCGAAGTTGAGACGATGGCGCATTATAAAGCAGCCGATTTTTTCCAGCCTGGTGTTGATTTCATCATTGACATTGGCGGACAAGATATGAAAGCGATGAAGATTCATGACGGCGCGCTGTCGAGCATTCAGCTCAATGAAGCGTGTAGCTCGGGTTGTGGCTCGTTTATCGAAACATTTGCTAAATCGCTGAAGTATGACGTGCGTGATTTTGCCCAAGCGGCACTCTTGACCGAACATCCAGTTGACTTGGGCTCAAAATGTACTGTTTTCATGAACTCAAAAGTTAAGCAAGTTCAAAAAGAGGGCGCAACAGTAGGTGATATTTCTGCTGGTTTGTCTTATTCGGTCATCAAAAACGCCTTGTATAAGGTTATCAAAGTCAAACGTCCCGAAGATTTGGGGACGAAAATCGTTGTGCAAGGCGGGACTTTCTACAACGAGGCGGTTTTGCGTGCTTTCGAGAAAATTTCGGGTCGCGAGGTTGTTCGTCCCTCGATTGCTGGTCTTATGGGCGCCTATGGTTGTGCGCTGATTGCGATGGAAAATGCGTCAGATGATGCAACGCCGTCTACAATTTTAGCTTTGTCAGACTTGGAACAATTCAAAACGACAAAAGAATTTACAACTTGTGGTTTATGTGAGAACATGTGCAAGATGACCTTGACAGTTTTCAATGACGGTTCAAAATTCGTTTCAGGCAATCGCTGTGAACGTGGTGCTGAAAAAGCCATGCAAATCAAATTTGACAAACGCGAGAAAAAAGTCAATTTGGTTGATTATAAATATAAAAAACTTTTCAAATTCAAATCACTTTCTAAGAAAAAAGCCATCAATGGCGAAATCGGTATTCCGCGTGTACTAAACATGTACGAAAATTATCCACTTTGGCATACCATGCTAACTGACCTTGGTTTTCGTGTTGTTTTATCGCCAAAATCAGACAAGGAACTTTACGAAAAAGGAATTGAGACCATTCCGTCTGATACGGTATGTTATCCCGCTAAAATTAGTCATGGTCATATCATGGCGCTGATTGAAAAAGATGTTCCAACGATTTTCTATCCCTCTGTTTTGTACGAACGTCAAGAAGATATGAGTGCGCAAAATCATTATAATTGTCCGATTGTCCAGTCTTATCCCGAAGTGATTAAAAATAACATTGATGAGATTCGCAATGGCGATGTGGGCTATATTCATCCTTTCATTAACTTGGCAGATTCGGCTAATATGGCTGATAATTTGCACAAGGCGCTGTCGGCTTTCGGTGTGACGTTAGCAGATGTTCAAAAAGCAATCAAACATGGTTTTGAGGAAATGGATGCTTTTAAGCAAGATTTGCGTGATCAAGCTGAAGATTTGATGATGAAAATCAATCTCAATAATGAAAAGGCGATTGTTTTATCGGGTCGTCCCTATCATCTTGACCCAGAAATCAATCATGGGATTGCGGATATTATCACGCAAGAGGGGTTTCACGTGATGACTGAGGATTCGATTGCGCATTTGGCGGAAGTTGGTGGTTTACGCGTTGTCAACCAATGGGTTTATCACTCAAGGTTGTATGGTGCTGCGCGCGTTGTGGCGAAGAATAAAAATCTTGAACTTGTTCAACTTAACAGTTTTGGTTGCGGGCTTGATGCTGTGACAACTGACCAAGTTGAAGAAATCATGCAGGGGCGCAATAAGCTCTATACTGTTTTGAAGATTGACGAGGGCTCAAATATGGGCGCTGTTCGGATTCGTTTGCGGTCGTTGAAAGCTGCGGTCAATGAGCGTGATAAACGCGGTGTGTTACCAAGTGTAGACGAGTCAGACTTTAAGGAAATTATTGCAAGTCATCCAGCATTTACCAAGGAGATGAAAAAAACGCACACTTTACTCATGCCGATGCTGTCGCCGATTCATATGGAAGGTTTGATTGACGAGGCCTTCAGACAATCTGGCTATAATGTCGTGCTTTTGCCAGAGGATAAGGCGTCGATTAATACAGGGCTGAAATTTGTTAATAATGACTCGTGTTATCCTGCCTTGATTAGTATTGGACAGTTGATTCATGCACTTGAGTCAGGCGAATTTGATGTTGATAATACGTCTGTTATGATGACTCAGACTGGTGGTGGTTGTCGAGCGACCAACTATATTCCCTTGCTCCGTAAGGCTTTGAAAGATGCTGGTTTTCCGCAAGTCCCTGTCGTATCGCTGTCAATGGGCAACAAGGGGACAGAAAAAGTTGCTGGCTTTAAGCTGACGGTACCAATGATGACGCGTGTGATTATTGGTGTGCTCTATGGTGATTTATTCGAGCGTGTTGTCTACCGAACACGTCCTTACGAGGTAACTGAGGGGCAAATTGATAGTTTACATGCTAAATGGTTAGAAAAAGCAAAACATAATATTAAATCGGGGTCGATTTTTGAGTTTAATCGTAACATGAAACAAATTGTTCGAGAATTTGACGAAACACCATTACTTGATTGTCGTAAACCGCGGGTTGGTGTTGTCGGTGAAATTCTTGTCAAATACTCGAAAACGGCGAATAATGATATTGTTAGCATTATCGAATCTGAGGGTGCTGAGGCTGTCGTACCTGATCTTATCGGATTTATGAACTACTCGCTCTACAATCAGATTTGGAAATCGGAACATCTCGGTATGGGTAAGAAAGGCAAGTATTTTGCGCGTGCTTTCATTAACATTATCCAAATGATTGAAAAACCAATGAATAAGACATTGAAACTGTCGAAACGATTTGATGGCATTCACTCGATTGATGCCTTGGCTGCTGACACGCAAAAGGTTATCTCCATTGGTAATCACACGGGCGAGGGGTGGTTCTTGACAGGTGAAATGATTGAGCTGTTACAGGATAGAGTAGATAATATTGTCTGTCTGCAACCTTTTGGGTGTTTGCCTAACCATATTGTTGGAAAAGGCATGATTAAGGAATTGCGTCGTCAATATCCTCGGGCAAATATTGCGCCAATTGACTATGACCCGTCTGTTTCAGTGGTCAATCAGCTCAATCGGATTCGCTTGATGATGGCAACTGCTAAAAAACAGATGAAAAAAGATATGGCAATTGAAGAAGTAGTTATGAAATAATGATAAAAAACTGTCTGAACGGCAGTTTTTTGCTAGTTTTATAAAAATATTATTTCATATAAATAGCGATATAGAAAAAGTTATAAAAATTTAAAGTTACTGTAAAGCTACTGTGAAATTTCTGGTAATTTAACTCATTCGATTTATTTAACCAATTAATCATAAATAAATAGTGCAGTTATCATTTTTTTAGTGTAGAATATTTATAAAGGAGAGTATTTTCTAGTGCTTAGTGCGTATTTAAATATATTAATATTTTTTGTGTTGATTTTTATCGGCTATATTTTGACTGCTAAAAAATGGTTCAACAGTGTGGTGGCAGATAGTTTTTCAAAGTTAATTTTGACTATTACTTTGCCGATTGGCATGTTTGTGACAATTACCTCATCATTTAGTAAAGCTGAATTTTTATCGTTATTTTCGGGAATTTTACTACCATTTTGCTCGATTTTACTGGCATTTATCGTTGGAATAATTGTCGCAAAAATTTTTAACGTTGCCCCACAACGTCGAGGCGCTTTTAGTGCCATGTACGGTGCTTCCAATACCATTTTCATGGGTTTACCGATTAGTATGGCGATATTTGGTCCAAAAGCTGTTCCTTATGTGTTACTTTACTATATCTGTAACACCTTGTTTTTTTGGACAATTGGCATTTATATGTTGGCTAAGGACGGCCAAATCAAGGAGGGGATAACGCATAAGGTTGACTTTAAAAAGACGATTAAACAACTTTTTTCGCCTGCCTTAATTGGTTTTCTGATAGGACTTATTTGTGTGTTAATTGATTTTCCGAAAATTGTTTTTATCGAAAAATTAGGTAAACAGTTAAGTAATTTGACGACACCTTTATCCATGTTTTTCATCGGTATTATCATTTATCAAACAGGTATTAGCAATCTGAAAATGAACAAGGATACTTTTCTAGTTTTAATTGGGAGATTTGTGATTTCGCCACTTTTAGTCGTTAGCTTATCAAAATTCATGCCCATTTCGGGTTTAATGCTAAAAGTTTTTATCGTCCAATCGGCAATGCCAGTGCAAAATTCTATGGCGATTTTAGCGCACGGCTATGGTGCAGACGAAAAATTTGCAGCAACTAGCTTGACTTATTCGGTCTTGGCTTATTTATTTGTGATTCCTATTTTGTTATATTATATATTATGACTTTCCTTTAACTAAAGCAATTTAGCTTATATTTGCAATTTGAATAAAAATATGTTTTAATAGATATAAATGAGTTCTTAGCTTACTAATTTTATGCAAACATTAGTAAAAATGGTTGATTTTCAATTATTTCTCTTATGAAAATCTAAAAATTGTCAAAATTTTGTTTGACAGTTGCCTAAATGACTCAAAAAAAAATTGGAGATTACTCAAAATGAAGCTCAAAAAACTTTTACTGGCAGCCGTGTTAGCGTTGGCTGTGTTTATCGGTCTCGCAGTACCGACTTATGCGGATGGTGCGATTACAGAAACTGAACATCAAATCATTGAAAAACTATCAGCTGGTATCACAGTTGGAGGCAAGACTTTCCACGTGCCTGGTCAACATATTGCACGAGCAGAAAATCATCTGAAAGGTAATGAATTGACAGACTATCAAATCAATAGTGTTTTGCCGTCTCTTGATGCGATTACTACTTTGCTTGAGGCGCAAACGATTGATGTTTCTGGTATTGATACCTTGGAAGATTTGATTAGAGCGATGCCTGCTGATGTTCAAGCACAGCTTAAAAATGATCATTTATCTTTTATCGCTAGTATCTTGGGTTTGACGATTACTTATGGACCAGAGGGAATTTCTATTATTGACAATACGGCTACTGGGAAAACAACAATTCCAACACCAGTTGCCTCAAATAACGAGAATGTGGTGAAAAATACAGGTTCTAATTACGTGCCAAGTATCTTAATTTCTCTGCTTACGTTATTTTCTGTCATCGTGGTTTATACTTTAGGAAAACGAAAAAACTATGTTTCAGCAGCGAAATAAAGCTCTTTTAAAGAGAGTTGGCATATTTTTTCTCATGCCAACTCTCTTTTTAATTATTGGTTACTCTCTTATCTTACTTATTATGTCGCCAGTGACTAATATGATAAAGACTTCTGTGGGACTTTTCGTTATGGCAGAAGAACCCCAATTTGATTTTGATGATATTAAACTCGAAGATGTTAAATTTACCAAAGCAACAGATAAGACAGAGTTAAAGTCAAGTGAGATTAAGTATCCACATCCTGGGGAACTGTATGGTAAGATAGCTGTGCCAGACGTTGGCGTTGATGTCCCCCTATTTTTTGGCGATACTTTAGAAATATTGCGCTATGGTGCAGGTCAATACATGAGTTCTAAGTTTCCAGGAGAGATTGGTACAACGATTGTTGGCGATCATAATGGTAATCAATTTGGAAAGTTAAATAATGCTGAGATTGGTATGCTTGTTAATCTTTCAACAACTTATGGTGAGTACCAGTTTAGGATTATTTCAAAAGATATTAAAAATAAGGATGATGCCATGGTTACTTCCTTGTTGTTTCAAAAGAAAGAACCTTTACTGTTGCTCTATACTTGTTATCCAATAGACAGTATTGGTCGAACAGATGATCGGATTTTTGTTCAGTGTGAGTATGTGTCAGGACCGCTTATCAATGAGAACGAATAGTTAAAATGTGTGAATTTGTTGACACATTATAAATTAGAATTAGGAGAAAAGTTTGAGAAATACTAAAATTTTTCGTGATTTACCACAAATTTTCTTATCTTTTATTTGTTCACTTGTTTTGTTTTTCTTTCTAGTTATTGTTTCATTAAAAATGACACTAGCAAATGAAAAATTCATGATTGCGGAATCACAAAAGGTTTCTTATGCCAAAGGTTTACAAACAGAAATCAATCAGCAGATTCAAGATATTGGTCGCGGTAGTAATATTCCGCCTGAAAAATTAAAAGCTGTTATCCCTTTAAAATTTGTTCAAAAAAATGTTGAATTTTATATGACAAGTATTTATGAGGAAGTGCCGTTTAAATTGATAGAGACGAGTTTCATTACACAAACGCTACATTTGACCTTGGAAAAATATGCTCAGGAAAGCGGCTTGCCAATTGCTAATGAGGCTTCTGAAAAAGCTTTTGAAGTAGCAGTTTTAGATGTTGTGCAACAATATGTTGCGCCACCATATTTGCTGACTTATGCACAAAAAGTTATGCGTTATCAATCAACTTTAACGCTCATTACAATAATTGTCGGGGTATTTTTGCTTTTGGTAACTATTATGTTAATGACTTTGCGAGTTGTAGCGCGGCATATCCGCTTCCGAATCTTTGCTTATGTTTTTTCTGGTTCAGGGTTAATGTTGCTTGTTTTTCCAGCTTATCTGTACTTTTCTGGAAAAGTTCAGCGAATTGGGCTAAGTTCAAAAATAATGTATCAATTTTTTAAACAATATATTTCAGATTTTCTTTTAAATTTCATTTATATTGGTGGTCTTTGTTTACTTGTTTCAGTTTTTTTATGGCTAGTTAGTGAAAATTTGAGAAGAAGAGTTGTTCGTACACGAGGGTAATGTGCGATTGATAAATAAGAAGAAAGAAATGAAAAATGGAAGAAACCATTAGTTTAGAAAATATTTTTAATATCATTAAAAAAAGAGTTTTGTTATTGATAAGTTGTTTGATTATTGGGCTTAGTATTGCGGCTGCGCTAACTTTTTTAGTTATCACACCCAAATATAGTTCACAAGCACAGATTATCGTACAATCAAAAGATACGACAAATTCCAATCTCCAATCGGACATTAGCGGTAATGTCTTGCTTATCAATACTTACAAAGACATGATTAAGGGAAACTTTGTCATGGAGTCAGTACAAAAACAGTTGGTTGATAATACACCTTATCGTTTAAGTGTTAGTGAATTAAAATCGAGTATTTCGATTGCGCAAGCTCAAAACTCACAAATGTTTCAAATTGCTGTCCTATCAAAAGATCCTAAAGAAGCGGAAGTTATTGTCAATACAGTTGCCGAAGTTTTTAAAACTCGTGCAGGAGAAGTTTTAGATGTCACGAAAGTTACGATTATCTCAAAAGGGCATGTGCCTACAACGCCAGTATCGCCTAACAATAAGCTGAATTTAATGATTGGTGCTGTTCTTGGTCTTTTAATTGGTACTTTGCTTGTCTTTTTAGTTGAATTTTTAGATAAAACAGTTAAGGATGATAAGTTTGTGACTGAGCAATTAGAATTACCGATTTTAGGTGCTATTGGGCAATTTGATATTAAAAATATCCACCACGAACCGGTCAAAGTTATTGAGGAAGTGAAAGTGTCAAAAATGGAAGAAGTTGTTGAGGATGTCGAACTCGTCAAAGTTGAAGAAATTCAGATGTTGCCAGAGGTTACGGTCATTTCTGATTCCGAAGAAGAATTTGAATTTGTCAGAAGTAAACGCCGACGTCAACGCACACGCGAAAAAATTTAAGGTGGTATAAATAGTGAAACATGCTAAAAATTTTCAACAAAGTTCTCGAAATCATCTAGTTGCTTTATCAGAACACGATTCGATTGCTGCAGAGCAATATCGGACAATTCGTTCAAATATTCGTTTTTCTTTTGTTGATTCTCCTTTACAATCTCTTGTTGTAACGTCAGCTGGGCCGTCTGAAGGTAAATCAACAACTGCTGCTAATTTGGCTATTGTTTTTGCCAATGCTGGTAAGCGTGTTTTATTGGTTGATGGTGATTTGAGACGACCAACAGTTGCTATGACTTTTGATCTGCCAAACGTGATTGGTTTAAGTTCTTTATTGATTGATCAGTCGAGAAGCTATGATGATTTGATTTATAAAATGTCAATTGATAATTTATGGATCTTACCGAGTGGGCCAAAACCACCGAATCCTTCTGAACTACTGGCATCAAATCGAATGGAGACGATTATCAATGAGTTGAGTGATGTGTTTGATTTGGTCATTTTTGATATGCCACCAGTTGTTAATGTGAGTGATGCGCAAATTGTTGCGGCGCGTGTGGATGGGACAATCTTTGTTGTACGTGAACGAAAAACACCTAAAAAACAGGCATTAAAAGCGCAAGAACTTTTGAAGTTAGCTAAAGCTAATATTGTCGGTGTTGTTTATAACGGTGTTTCTAAGAATGACAAGTTTGATTATTACTATTATTGAGGGCTAGAGATGATTGATTTACATTGCCATATTTTACCAAATATTGATGATGGTCCAGATTCAGTTGCTGCTGCGGTTGCTATGGCTAAAAAAGCCGTTAATCAAGGTATTCAGCATGTTCTATGTACCCCTCATTATAATGATAAATATCACAATAAAAAAAATGAGATTATTTCTGCTGTTGATGAGTTGCAATTTATTTTGGATGATAAAAAGATTCCTTTAAAACTTTACGAGGGGCAAGAAGTTAGAATTTTTCGAGAATTGGAAGAGGCGATTGCACGTGATGAGATACTTTTTGCGGATGTGACAGATCGTTATCTGCTTGTTGAATTTCCAAGTGATGAGATTCCAATCTATGCCGAGAGGCTGATGTATGATTTACGAGTTAAAGAAATAGTTCCGATTATCGTTCATCCTGAGCGAAATCGTGGTTTTCAAAAAGATACTGAAGCGATTTATTCGTTTTTGAGCATGGGATGTTTGGCTCAACTGACAGCACCAAGTTTGATAGGCAGATTTGGTAAGGAGGTTCAAAAGTTGAGTCATCATTTTGTTGCCAATCATATCGTGCAAATGATTGCCTCGGATGCTCACGGTATTAACAAGCGAAATTTTTATTTAAAGGAAGCCTATCAATATGTTGCCAGACACTTTGGGCATGATCTGGTGCATGATATGAAAGAAGTATCAAGAAGTATTATTAATGGCGATGAAGTATCATTTACTCCCTATAAATGATAGCCATAGAAATAGAAAGATGAATTATAATGGTCAGTTTTTATACAGTTGTTAAACGTTGTTTGGATTTTCTGTTTAGCTTTTTAGGTTTGGTTTTGTTGTCTCCTTTTCTTTTGATTCTTTATATTTTTGTAAAGTGTTCAGACGTACATTCGCCCGTGTTTTTTTCACATGTTCGCAATGGCGAAAATGGAAAGAAATTTAAGATGTTTAAATTTCGGACAATGCGTACAGATGCTGAGGCTGTTTTAATGAATGATTTAGCTTTATATGAAGAATTTGTAGCAAATGGCTATAAACTTGAAACAGATAAAGACCCTCGAATTACTCCGATAGGTCGGATTTTGAGAAAAACAAGTATTGATGAATTACCTCAACTTATTAACGTTCTTTTAGGTCATATGTCTTTAGTTGGTCCACGACCGCTACCTGATCGTGAAATTCATGAATACGGTGAAGATAAAGATTTGTTTCTAAGTGTTCGTCCTGGTATAACAGGTTGGTGGCAAGTATCTGGTAGAAGTAATGTTGGCTATCCTGAACGTTGTGAGCTTGAGCTTTATTATATTGAAAAAGCTAGTATTTCGTTTGATATTTATATTTTATTTAAGACGGCTTTGGCTGTATTTAACAGAGTCGGTGCGCATTAATGATGGAAAAACGAAAAAAAATTTTATTAGTTATTGAAGCGATGAGTGGTGGTGCTGGTCGTCATGTTCGAGACTTAGTTTTAAATTTAGAACAGGAAAAATTTGACTTGTTTCTTATTTATTCCACTCAGAGAATTAATTATAACTTTATAGAGAATTTAGCTGATTTTAATAATTGTGTCACTCTTTTGCCATGTGATTTTCTACTAAGAGAGGTAAATCTAAAAGGTGATATGAATGCTTATCGCTTTGTTTCTAAAAAGATAAAAGAAATTAAACCTGATGTTGTACATTGTCATAGTTCTAAAGCGGGAGTTATTGGCAGAATGGCTGCTAAAAGACATCGTGTAAAACGAGTTTTTTATACACCGCATGCTTATTCTTTTTTAGCACCAGAATTTGGTATTAAGAAAAAGAAATTATTTATTGCAATTGAAAAATTTTTAAGTCACCACGCAACGACAAAAACGTTTTGTGTTTCTAAAGGAGAAAAGCAAGCAGCACTTGATGTTGGCATTGATAAAGCAGAGAAATTTGAAATAATTTATAATGGGCTTCCTGATTTACCGCTAGTAGACAAGTCATCTGTTAAAGCACAACTTGGTTTAGATGAAACAGCTATTGTTATTGGTAATAATGCCAGATTATCTGAACAAAAAAATCCTTTGTTTTTTATGATGATTGCTCAGAAAATGATTGAACAAGATCCTAATTTTCATTTTGTTTGGGCAGGAGAGGGGCAATTATTTCAAAATTGTCAAACATTTATTGAAGAAAAAAAACTAGATGAGAATATTCATTTGCTAGGAAATCGAAATGATAGTGAGTTTATTGTCACAGGTTATGATGTTTTCCTCACAACATCACAATATGAGGGCTTACCTTATGCGCCAATTGAAGCTATGCGTGCTAGTGTTCCAATTATTGCGACAGATGTTGTAGGCAATCGTGAAATTGTTAAAAATGGTGTAAATGGTTACTTGATTGAATCGGAGTGGTCTGATAATATTATTGAAAAATTAAATCAGGCTTTGACATTGAATCCTCTAGCGGTTAATAAGAATTTTAAGGATAGATTTTCTATTGAAACAATGTTAGAGCAAATAGAAACATTTTATTTAGCAGAGCAAATAAAGAGTAGGAGAACATTCGATGAGTATTAGTGATGTGATTAGAAAAATAAGATATGAGTATATTTTAAAAAATAAATTTTTAACTCCCCTTTATACTTTTGCTATTAAGAAATATTGTAATGTACAAGAAAATAGAATAAACAAGAAAGCTGAACAACGTCAAAATGGTAATATAGTGGGATATGAAGAATTGAAAAATTTGAAAAATAAATTTGAAGGTGAAAGATGCTTTATTATTGCTACTGGTCCAAGCTTGACGTATGATGATTTGAAAAAAATAGAAAATGAGTATACTTTTGGTATGAACTCACTTGTTTTAGGATACGATGACAATGAGTTTCGTCCGACATTTTATGGTATTCAAGATAGGTTTGTTTTTGAAAAAGTGAAAGAAAAACTTATTGAGTATTATGCTAATTCAAAGAATGTTTTTTTACCAGATACTTTTGATGACAACGATTTTATTTCTAAAAATTGGATAAAATTTCCATATGATACTTACTATCATATGGCTGATTTTCATAAAAAAAACTATCATGCTAAATTTAGTGATAATGCACTTTATAAAGTTTACGATGGTTATACAATTACATATTCTTTAGTTGAATTAGCTGTTTATATGGGGTTTAAAGAAATCATCTTTTTGGGATTTGATTTTGGATATGCCAAAAATAAGAAAAGTCATTTTATTGAGCATGGTGTGGTAGATTCAACAGCCGATGAATTAGGAAAAAGAATGACAGTTTCATTTGAGGTTGCTAAAAAATATGCGGAACAAAATGGCATCAAAATTTTAAATGCTACTAGAGGTGGGTATTTGGAATTATTTGAGAGAATTGATTTGGATAGTATGATATTAAAATAATGTATATTTTAACTATAAGGAGTTAGTAATCTAGCAATGAATAACAATTTTAAGTTTAGCAGAAATATCATTATGTTTTTATTTGTACCTTTGAGTATTGTTGGAATGATAATTAATAATGTTATGATTGCTCCTGTGCTTCCCATAGAGCGGACAACAGGGTGGACTATTTTGCAACTAATGAATGGTTCGTTACCTCCTTGGGCTGTTGATAAAAATTTTAATGGTGCTTCTCAAATAATAAAATTTTTTAATATTTTTCGATTAGATAATTATTTTCATTTAAACTTGTATTATAGACTATTTTGTAATGTATTAGCTTTTATTGTCATCTTTAATTTAAAAAAAAAATTAGCCTTTATTGAGTTTTTTATGATACTCATAACAATACTTTTTTTAAATATTTTTGATTTTTACTTACTAAAAGAACCAGCGGAATTTGTTTTTGTTATGTTAGTTTATCTTGTTTTAAAAAGTAAATTGAAATTTAAAGAGATTGTTGTTCTATCTTCTGTTATTTTTTTAGGTAATGCTATTCAATTAAGAGCATACTACGGAATATTAGTTGTTTTTCCATTTATTTATTTTGTGGTTTTAAAATCAAAATACCTAGTAAAATCATCAATAATTAAGAAAATTCTATTTATTTTGTCAATAATGGTAACTAGCTATTTAGTAATGTTTCCCTTACTTTCAAGAATCTCTCCTGAATTTTTTGATGTTTTACTTAATAGAACTGGTGAACTTCAATTAGATGCCAATACTTCAATTCGACCAATTTTTCTATCAACTAACTTTGTATCTATTGGATTGAATTATTTTTTAAAAATTTTAAGGATTTGTTTTCCGATAGAAATAGTGCTTAAAGGCATAAATCAAATTATTTTCTTTGTTGTTCAATGTACTATTACTTTTTTTACGATAAGAACTTTGAAAAATTTTAAAAATAATAATAAAATTCAAAATTATTCTTTGTGTATTGTTTTATCTTTCATCTTTTTATCAGCAATGTTTGAACCAGACTTTGGTTCATGGGTAAGACATGAAATGGTTATGTTTCCAATTCAATTTTTAGCTTTTGGGTTTGATAAACAAATATATTTAAAATATAATGAAGATGGGAAAATGGAATGTTAAAATATAAAAACATATTATTAGATATGTTCTCAAATCTAGTTGCTAATGGTATTTCAGTGGCAGTAATTCAAGTGCTGATCTTTCCGTTTATTGCCTCTAAAGTTGATTCATCTGTATTTGGGATGATAGTTGCAGTTTATGGCATAAATACCACTTTAACTTTAGTTGCTGGCAATTCAATTGGGATGATGAGGGTTAAACATCAGAGTATCAATGGTGAAAATTTTAATCTTATTGCATTTACTGCATCAATAAGTATTGTTATAGTAGCTATGCCATTGTTTTTTATGTATGGAGAAAAGTTGAAGTTAATAGATATTTTAGTTTATTTATTGACAACGGGTTTACAATCAATGAGACTCTATTTGAATAATATATTTAGGGTTAAATTTGATTTAAAAAAATATAATATTGTCACTATGCTCAATTCTTTTGGTCAATTATTTGGTTTTTTATTGTTTTTATTTTCAAAAAAATGGTCGTATATTTTTCTATTTGGAGAAATATTTAGCTTATGTTATATTTTTTTAAATTATAATAAAAAGGGAGAAAACTATTCTATCAATGAGAAATTTAAAGAAGTTTTTTCTGAAGTTTTTAATTTCTCCCTTTCGACTCTCTTTATTCAATTTGTTGCTAACATGGATAAGTTTATAATTATCCCTATCTTAGGCGCTAAAATATTAGGTCAATATTTTGGCTTAAGTACTGTTGGAAAAATTATACTGTTCGTTACAGTGCCAGTTAGTAATGTTTTATTTTCCTATATTGCTAAAAGCTCTAAAGAATTTAATAAAAAAAGTGCTGCTATCATGAATGGCGCTGCTATCATTGGAAGCTTAATTTTGACATTTCCTTTTTCAATAGTAAGTAAATTTATCTGTTCTTTTTTGTATCCAGAATATGTAAGTTCAAGTAACTCTTTTGTGTTGATAAATATAATAACTTTTGGAACATTGCTAAGTGTGACATGGAATTTGGTTAATTTGTATTACATTAAGCATTTGTCAATGAAATATCAACGAAATAGTCAATTTCTTTTCTGTTCTTTATCTATATTGCTAGCTATAATTTTTTCTAACAAATATGGGGTGATTGGCTATGCTTTATCCCAAGTTATTGTTGGATTTTGTAAGTTTTTTATTCAAATCTTGATTTTGTTTTTCTTAAAAAAGCATCTTAAAAATATTAATGGAGGAATAAGTATAAATGAAAGTAGTAGCATTCGTACCAATAAAAATGAATAATGAAAGAGTTCCAGGAAAGAATACGCGTTCTTTTGAAAATGGCGAACCATTGGTAACGCGTATTTTGAATACATTAAGTAAAGTTACAAATATTGATGAAACTTATGTATATTGTAGTAATTCTGAAATTGAAAATTTTATGCCCTCAACTGCAAAATTTTTAAAGCGTTCTGAAGATTTGGATCAATCAACAACAAAGATTAACGAGGTAATTTCTTCATTTATCTCAGATGTTGAGGCAGATATTTATGTTTTAGCTCATGCAACTGCTCCTTTTATTACAGCTAGTAGCATTGAAAAAGGGGTTAGAGCGGTAAAAAGTGAAAAATATGATTCTTCCTTATCAGTTTTAAAATTGCAAGAATTTTTATGGAAAAATGAAAAGCCGTTTAATTATTCTTTAGATAGCATTCCACGTACTCAAGATTTAGAACCATTGTATGAAGAAACATCAGGTTTTTATGTTTTTGAAAAACATTTAGCAAAAAATGAAAATCGTAGGATTGGAAATAAGCCATATCTAGTTGAGGTTTCAAAAATTGAAGCGAGTGATATTGATAATCCGATAGATTTTGATATTGCTAATGCAATTTATAATCATATTATTTTACCTGAAGAAAAGTAATATGATTTAAGTGTAAATACATTGTTTAAAAGATTAGGAGAATCGCGCATGAATAATATTTCTATTTTAGATTGTACATTGAGAGACGGTGGTTATGTCAATGGCTGGAATTTTGGCTTTGATAATACTCGGAAAGTAATTAGAGGATTAGTTGCATCAGATCTTGATATTATTGAAATTGGCTATTTATCACAGAAAAAGGAACGTAAAATTGGGAAGACAATCTATAATACCTTTCCTGAGATGAATGAAGTGTTACCAAATGATAGAGGAAATAAAATGTTTGTTGTCATGATAAATTATGGCGAATACAACATAGAAGATATTCCGGAATATGATGGCAGTTCAATTAATGGAATTCGTATAGTTTTTCACAAAAAAGATATTGAAGGTGCTGCTGAATACTGCAAAATTTTATCAGAAAAAGGTTATAGGGTTTTCTTTCAGCCAATGGTGGCAATGAGTTTTACAGATGATGAGTTTTTGGAAACGCTGAAGAAAGCAAATGAAATTAAGCCATATGCTTTTTACATTGTAGATAGTTTTGGAGTAATGAATCAGCAAGATTTGATGCGTTTTTATTATCTGTCTCATAATAATTTGAAAAAAGAGATTGCTTTAGGCTATCATTCACATAATAATTTGCAACTTGCATATTCTAATGCACAATCTTTTGCCACATTAGTAACAGATAGAAATTTGATTTTAGATTCTAGCATCTATGGTATGGGGCGTGGTGCTGGAAATTTAAATACCGAATTATTTGCACAATTTTTAAATAAAGCCAAAGGTAAAAATTATATTATTGAACCAATTTTAAAGGTTATTGACGAAGTCATTGCTAAAGAACATGAAAAGAATTTTTGGGGATATTCTTTACCATTTTATATTTCTGCAAAGCATAATGTCCATCCAAACTATGCCTCATATTTAGATGATAAGAATACCTTAACTTTTGAAGGATTGGATACAATTATTAGTCGTATTGAAGGGGAAAAGAAGAATGGCTTCTATCCAGATTATATAGAGAATCTTTATCTAGCCTATATGAGTGAAGGAGAAGAAAATGAATATAGAATTAATGAATTAACTGAAAAGTTATCGAATAAATCTGTCTTACTCGTTGGTCCAGGAAAAAGTGCTAAAGAAGAACTTGATAAAGTAGAAAAATTTATTTCTGAAAAAGATATAATAATTATTTCAATTAATCATGAATATTCATTGGTGTCAGACTATATATTTTTGAGTAATATTAGAAGGCTATCTTCTTTATCGAAAAAAGTAGCTGATCGATTGATTGTAACTTCTAATGTACCAGTAAAAGATTTCTTTTTAAAAGTAGATTATGTAAAATTATTAAATGAAGTTTCTACTGTTGAAGATAATGCAGGCTTAATGGCTATTCGTTTACTTGAGCGTTTGGGTGTTAAAAGTATTTATCTTGCAGGAATTGATGGTTATTCAGTGGATGCTAGATTGAATTACGCAGATGAAAATTATATGTTTGAAATGAAACAGAAAGTTCGTCATTTGATGAATGCTGGAATGCAAGCAGTTATTGATGAATATTCTGAAAAGATTTATTTGGAATTTGTTACTTCATCAAATTTTAAAATTAAGAAAAAAGGTAAAGAAAATGTATAAGGCAATAATTTGGGACTTAGATGGCACATTAATTGATACTTCCCTAGGTATTTTTAATTCTGTTCGATATACAGAGCAAAAAATGAATCTAATACCTTTATCTGATGAAAAATTAGTTGAATATATTGGACCTAAATTATTGGATTCTTATGTTAAACAATTTTCTTTAAATAAAATTACTGCAGAAAAAGCAGTTGTTTTTCATCGAGAATATGGAAACAAGAAAGGAATCTATGAATCAAAAGTATATCCAGGAATTGCTGAAATTTTAAAGGTTTTACATAAAAAAGGGGTTAAAATGGCAGTAGCAACTATGAAGCCAGAAGAAATGGCACTGAAAATTTTAACACATTTTGATTTAGCCCAATATTTTGATGAGATCATTGGTATGGATTCTGAAAATACACGTAATAAAAAGATTAATATTGAAATTGCTTTAAATAGAATGGAAGTTATATCAAATGAAACATTAATGATTGGGGACAGTGAACATGATGCAAAAGGAGCAAGTGATACAGATGTTGATTTTGTAGCAGTTACTTATGGATTTGGAATGAAGAGTGAAAGAGAAATTTTAGATAGCAAGGCTAAATTTATTATTGAGGGGGCTGATGACTTAAATCAACTTCTTACTCTTACATGTTAAGTGAACTTGCTCCTCATAATTAATTCAAGAAGTTCCCGTGCCCCTCTCCACTCTCCAACAAACCCAATACCCCATCAAGCAACCAAGAAAATTTAAAATAACATCACTAACAGCAAAAGTACCGAGATAAAAAACAAATTGAATGCTTTCTATGAGTAGAAGTGTCGTGAGGCTAATGGCGATGAATTGCTTACGATTGGTATTAATGCCGTAAAGTCCACCTAAAGGAATAAAATAAATAACATTTAATAGTGCTTCCTTTAAAGTTTTGGGATTATTTTTTATAAAATCAAAAGGGTTTAAAGATAAGGCATGATAATTTGTTGCCTTGGTAAAAAGAACTGTAAAAAGTAAAATTAAATAACAAGTATAAACAATATAAAGATAGTAAACAGAAAATTGTTTAAGTCGATATTGAATTAGAAAGAGCCACAAAGTAATTGTCAACATAATAACTAAAATTATTGGTGTATAAGAAAATCGGTTGACGAGTTGCCAAAGGCGCTCATAGTGGGAGATGACTGGCATAATTAACCAAGTAATCATGAAGTAGCTGAAATAAAATATCACAATGAGACTGCCAAGATAAAATAATAATTTTCGCAAAACTTCTGAACTCCTTTTTAATTTGGATGATTAGTCAATATTAATAGTATAGCAAATATTGTTGCATTTTTGTTGTTTAGTGTCAAAATATGAAGTTTAAAGTAAAATAGCCACTTAGGTAAAAATATCTAAGTGGCTATTTTTGTGAAAAGTGTTATTCTAAACAATAAATTATTGAAAAATTGCGAAAATTAGGGTAAAATAAAGTATGGAAATTAACGGATATACACGGATTGCTGCAGTGGTAGCAAAACCCATCAAACATTCACTGTCGCCTTTTATACATAATTTGGCTTTTGAAAATCTGGATGAAAACGGCGTTTATCTTGCTTTCGAGGTTTTAGAATCTGACTTACAGGCAGTCATTTCAAATATCAAAATACTTGATATGTATGGTATCAATCTCTCAATGCCTTACAAAGAGGCTGCCATTTCTTACGTTGATGAACTTTCAGAAGTTGCTAAGTTGACTGCTGCCATTAACACGATTGTCAACCGCGATGGCAAACTTTTTGGCACATCAACTGACGGTGCGGGTTTTTTCAAGTCACTGACTGATTTTTCGGTAAAAGATAGCGACATCACGATTATTGGTGCGGGTGGTGCAGCTCGGGCGATAATTGCTGAGGCGGCGCTGCGAGGTGCGCACAAAATTACCGTTTACAACCGGACTTACAAGCCCGACTTGTTTAAAAATTATCCTGGTAACATTGTTTTTAAGCCTTTGTCGGCGCTAAGCGAGCTTGCAGGTGATTTGTTGGTCAATACGACCAGCGTTGGTATGGACGGTGTTAGCATGCCAATATCGCAAGACTTGCAGCTCCCAGTCAATATGCTAGTGGCAGACGTGATTTACAAGCCGATTGAAACGCCATTACTGAAATTCGCCAAAACAAAAGGGAACCGCACGATCAACGGTTTAGGCATGTTGCTCTATCAAGCCGCCGAAAGTTTTGAACTTTGGACTGGGAAACACATGCCGACTGAGTTAATTTTGCAGAAATTGGAAGAGAAAATCTACGAGTAATGTAGATCTTTTATACCTCAAAATTGAACTTGAAAGGGAATATTATTTATTTTGAAAGCAAACAATTTAAGAGTATTTGATAATGAACTTGACGAAGATGTACTTTTAAAATACTTAAAAGTACATGGAATTAAACTTAAATCAAGTAAAGAAAAAAATAGATTAAAAGAAGAAAAGAACCTTAAAGATGAAATAGCATGCTTAAAATCTTTAGTTTCAAGTATGCCAATTCAAAATAGTGGAGTAGAATTATCTAATTTTTTTATCGGATTTAATATTCCCCAGATTAATAATGAATTTGATTTATTAAGATTTGGTTCAAATTTTGATATTAATATTGAATTAAAAGGAAAAAATACAGGAGAAAAGATAGTTACTCAGTTAAAAAAACAAAGACATTATCTTAGCATAAGAGAAAGAGAATTATGGCAATTTACTTATGTAAAAGAAGAAAATCAACTTTATGAAACTGATGGCGAAAATTTAATTAAAAGCGATTTTAAAAAATTAATTGAATTATTGGGCAACCAAGAAATAGAAGAAGAAGTTATCCTAGAGGAAATATTTGAACCTAGCCAATTTCTTATTAGTCCATTTAATACGGCAGATAAATTTTTGAGAGGTACTTATTTTCTAAATTCGTTACAAGATGAAATTAAAAAGAAAATAATGCAATCACAAGAGAAATATCATGTTGTGACAGGGATTGCTGGTAGTGGAAAAACTTTGCTAGTTTATGATATAGCCAAAAAATATATGGAAGAAAAGAAAAAAGTTGTCATTATACATGCTGGGAACTTGAATCAAGGACAAAACTTTTTGAACAGCAATGGGTGGGATATAAAAGCAGCAAAAGAATCTATTTCAGAACAAGATGAGATTGATGTTTTGATTATTGATGAGTCACAAAGACAGTGGGAAGATCAATTTAATAAAATAATGGAATTTGAATCTGAAATAATTAAGGATAAAATCATATTATGTGGAGATGATAATCAAATTCTTGCTATGGATGAAGAAAAATTCAATATTTCTGAGAAAATAAAAAATAAACCAAAGTTTAATCAGCATAAATTAACCAAAAAAGTCAGAACTAATGAAAAAGTTGCTGATTTTATCAAAGGCTTATTTGATTTAAAGGATATGAAATCTCTTGATGAGAATAGTATTAATATTGATTATTTTGAAACTAAAGAAGAGGCTAAAAATTATGTTCAATATTTACAAACAGATAGTACTTTTTTAGATTATACTCTTCCTCCTCCTGGTGGAAAATATGATTACCCACTATATCGAGATTATCAGCTTATAAGTGCGATACATTTAGGAATTGTTGCCGAAACTTCTCACGAAGTTATTGGTCAAGAATTTGACAGTGTAACTGTTTGTCTTGGCCCTCATTTTGAGTATAGGAAACATCAGCTGATATTTCCTGATGATAGAACAAATTATTATTCAGCCTCTAAAATGCTTTTTCAAAATATTACCCGAGCAAGGAAAAAGATAAATCTTATCATTTTTGAAAATGAAAAACTGTTAGTAGATATATTAGGAGCAATAAAATGAAAAAATTACACGTAAACTTACCCGAAAATGCCTATGACATCCTCATTGAACGAGGGTGTTTAGCACAGTCTGGTCAATGGGCGGCAGAACTTTGGCGACCGCAAAAAATCGTTATCATCACTGATAATCATGTTGGCGAACTCTATGCTGAAACGGTTAAATTATCACTTGAGTCTGCTGGCTTTGCTGAAGTCAAAGTTTTCGCTTTTCTTGAGGGCGAAGCCTCAAAAAATTTGACGACAGTTGAGACGGCGTATAAGTTTTTGGCTGATTTTGGTATGACACGTTCTGACGGTATTGTGGCGCTTGGTGGCGGTGTCGTTGGCGATTTGGCTGGCTTTGTGGCGTCGACTTATATGCGAGGCATTCATTTCCTACAAATTGCAACTAGCTTGACTGCGCAAGTTGATTCATCTGTTGGCGGGAAAACGGGCGTTAATACGGCTTATGCTAAAAATATGGTCGGAACTTTCACGCAACCAGACGGTGTTTTGATTGACCCTGAATGTCTGAAAACATTGGGCGAGCGCGAACTTTACGAGGGTATGGGCGAGGTTATCAAGTGCGGTTTAATTGCGGATACCAGACTTTGGGCGCTTTTACAAGAGATGTCTGGCGATGTGGCGAGTGTGCTTGACAATGCTGAGGCGTTGATTTATCATTCTTGTGATGTCAAACGCAAAGTTGTGGTTGAAGATGAGCTTGACAATGGCACGCGCTTATATCTGAATTTTGGGCACACGATTGGTCATGCAGTTGAAGCTACGGCGGGCTATGGCAAGGTTATGCACGGCGAGGGTGTGGCAATTGGCATGATTCAGATTACTAAAATTGCTGAAGAAAAAGGTTTGGTTGCGCTTGGTTTGACCGATAAAATTCGGGCAATGGTTGAAAAATTTCATTTGCCAACAACTTATGAGCCTTGGCATATTGATGTCCTTGCTAAGACTATGACACTTGATAAAAAAGCGCGTGGTACAAAAATCAAGACGGTACTCGTTCCGAAAATTGGTCAAGCAGTTATCAATGAGATTAACATGAGCGATGTCCCAGAGTGGTTGGGATAATAAAACATATGAAAAACGTAACCAGACAGGCGGTTACGTTTTTACTTGATTTTCAATTTTTTATTGAAAACTGAAACAAAGGCGATGCCAATTAGTCCGATGATTGAAATTCCCAAAACAATTAAAGCAACAGATGTTACTTTACCGATAGCGGTAACTGGGCTAACATTGCCAGAAGCAACATGAATAAAGGGCATTTTTTCAAAAATCGAATAGATGATTGAGACGATAAAAAGGAGTGTAAAGCTAGCATAAAGTAGGTAGAGAAAACGGTTGGTATTGAAAAAGCGTTTTAAATGAAAATTTAGTTTGCCTGAAACACCGAAAATGCGGATAAGTCGCGTGAATCGAAAAAGTCTTGTCACTCTTGTTACTCTAGTGAGTTTAAAAATACGGAAAAATTTGAAAATCGCTAACATGGAGTCCAGAGGAATGATGGCGAGTAAATCAAAGATATTTTGACGGAAAAACTTGGCTTTGTCCTTAGCTTTGGCAAAGCGTGTAAAGTAGGCGCAAGCAAATATTGCCAAAATTGTCCAATCTAGTTGTAAATAGGGCGATTCGCTTAATGAGATACTACCAGAAAAGTCGAGAATCGTTAAGACGATAGAAGTAATCGCTAAAACGATGATAAATAAATCATATTTTTTCAAAATCAATCTCCCATTTCTTTTTAGCTTGAATTATATACTCTTATAATAACATTATTTTGAAAAAAATGAAAGAAAAATGGCATGAAAAAAGGTGAAGGATAACTTTTACACTTGATTAAATACAATGGCGTAAATCAATCTTTTTTGGTATAATTAAGTATAAAATTCTGAAAATTGGAGACACTATAAAATGAGATATTTCACTGCTGGCGAAAGTCACGGACCGCGTTTGACGGCGATTATTGAGGGTGTGCCTGCTGGTCTCGCTTTGAGTTCTTGTGACATTAACCGTGAGCTAAAACGCCGCCAAGGTGGCTATGGTCGTGGTGGTCGCATGTTGATTGAGAGCGATACGGTTGAGATTACCTCTGGTGTGCGCCATGGTGTGACGATGGGGAGTCCGATTACGCTCAATGTTGAGAATAAAGATTTCAAAAATTGGACAACAATCATGGCTGCCGATGATGTTGCTGCCGAGCTCAAAACGCAGCGCAAGCTCACAAAACCTCGTCCTGGTCATGCCGATTTGATCGGTGGCATGAAGTACCGTTTTAGCGATTTGCGAAATGCCTTAGAGCGCTCAAGTGCGCGTGAAACAACGATGCGTGTAGCAGTCGGCGCTGTGGCAAAACGTCTTTTGGCAGAACTTGGTATTGATGTGGCAAGTCATGTGACAGTTTTTGGTGGTATCAAAATTGATGTACCAGAAAACTTGACTGTTGCTCAAATTTGCCAACTTGCCAGTCAGTCAGAAGTATCAATCGTCAATTCAGAATATGAGCAAGACATCAAAGATTTGATTGACCAAACTAAAAAAGACGGTGATACCATTGGTGGCGTGGTTGAAGTCGTTGCGGGAGGCGTGCCTGTCGGTCTTGGTTCATACGTTCAATGGGATACAAAATTGGATGCGAAAATTGCCCAAGCAGTTGTCTCAATTAATGCTTTCAAAGGCGTCGAATTTGGTGTCGGTTTTGATTCTGCCTATCAATTGGGCAGTCAGATTATGGATGAAATTGTCTGGTCAGAACAGGACGGCTACACACGCAATTCCAATAATCTTGGTGGTTTCGAGGGTGGCATGACCAATGGCGAGCTGATTGTTGTGCGTGGGGTAATGAAACCAATTCCGACACTATACAAGCCTTTGATGTCTGTTGATACAGAAAATCATGCGCCTTATAAAGCGCAAGTTGAGCGTTCTGATCCAACCGCTGTGCCAGCTGCTGCAGTTGTTGCAGAACATGTTGTCGCAACAGTCTTGGCAACGGAAATTTTGGCAAAATTCGCATCTGACAATCTGGCGGAATTGAAAGAAAACATTGCCCGTCATAATGACTATATCAAAGGCTTCTGATTGAATTTTAAAGAAATAATAAAATGCTAACTTCTATCATTACTAATGTTTCTTTTAAATGTTTTGACTGGTGTTGTTGAAATGATGTGAAAAGTTTAACAATTTTCGAGCATTCAAACAAGAATTTTTCCTAAAGTTGTTCAAAGTGGAGGTAGGTGATGCCTAAAAAAAATATCTTAATCGCGGGTCTAGGTCTTATCGGTGGGTCACTAGCGCGCGCAATCAAATCTGGTCATCCTGATTATCATGTTTCAGCTTATAATCGCAGTCAAGCACCGCGAGATTTTGCCATTCAAGAGCGGCTTGTTGATGAAGTTTCAGATAATTTTGCCGATTTGGCAGTTAAAGCTGATGTGATTATTCTGAATTTCCCTGTTCAACTTTCTATTAAATTTCTTGATTTTTTATCAGAATTGTCACTGAAAAAAAATGTGCTGATTTCGGATTCTGGTTCGACAAAGTTTGAAATTGTCACAGCAGCAGAGGAGATTTTTAAAGGTAAAGCGGTCAGATTCATCGGCGGTCATCCCATGGCTGGCTCACATAAGACTGGTGTGATTGCCTCAAGCGAGTTGCTGTTTGAAAATGCTTATTATATTCTGACACCATCACGTTTATCTAAAGCAGCAGATTTCGACGAACTCAAAAACCTTTTAGCTCGAACACGTGCGAAATTTGTTGAATTATCCGCAGAAGAACACGATGCCATGACGGCAGTGACCAGTCATTTTCCGCATGTTGTTGCAGCAAGTTTAGTTGACAATACGCATGATTTTGCAGCCATTATGCCTTTTACTGAAAATTTGGCAGCGGGTGGTTTCCGTGATATGACACGGATTGCTGAGAGTTCGCCAGATATGTGGTCAGAAATTCTCATGTCAAATTCTGAGCATATTGTTCATCAAATTGATCGATTTAATGAGAAATTAAATGCGGTTAAACGGCTGATTTCCCAAAAGCAGAGCGCTGAAATTTGGGCATTTTTTGACAAAGCACGACAATTGAGAAGTCAGATGCCCATTCACAAAGGTGCAATGGAGAATTTCTATGATTTGTTCATCAGCGTACCCGATAAATCGGGCGTGATTTATGAAGTTTTGGGGTATTTTGCAGGGCATGATCTCAGTATTATCAACATTAAAATCAATGAGACGCGTGTTGAGCTTAACGGCGTTTTACAACTTACTTTTAAGACAGAAAATGATCAAGCGACAGCGGAACGCTTGATTCAGGAGCATTCAAACTATGATGTCTACAAGTGAGCGTGAGGCGATGTTACTTGCCATTCGCAAGAAAAAGCGGAAAAATAAGAATCAACTTAAAAAATTTGTCAAGTCGAAAAATGGTACTAAATCGGGGATTTATACGCGGAGTCGAAAAAATGACAAAGGATATGATTTGCTAGTTAAGAAAGATGAGGATACGGAAAAGTGAAATTACAAACAAGCGCCGCTGGTCTTCGCGGACAGCTCAAGGTGCCTGGCGACAAGTCAATCAGCCACCGCTCCATCATGTTTGGTGCGCTCGCTCACGGTGTGACAAGGGTTCACGACATTTTGCGAGGCGAAGATGTGCTATCAACCATGGGTGTTTTTCGTGAACTTGGCGTTAAAATCGAGGATAATGGCGCAGAAGTCGTGATTCACGGTGTGGGTTTTAAAGGGTTACAAGCGCCGAAAAATAAGCTTGATATGGGTAATTCAGGCACATCAATTCGCTTGATTTCTGGCGTTTTGGCTGGGCAACCGTTCATGGCTGAGATGTTTGGCGATGATTCGCTTTCAAAACGTCCTATGGATCGTGTGACTGTGCCTTTGCGCCAAATGGGTGTAACGATTTCGGGACAAACTGATCGTGATTTGCCACCGCTCAAAATCACGGGTTCAGAAGTACCGCTCAAACCAATTACTTATACCCTACCTGTCGCCTCGGCGCAGGTCAAATCGGCCTTGATTTTTGCGGCACTTCAAGCGGACGGCGAGTCTGTCATTACTGAAAAAGAAATCACGCGCAACCACACCGAAGATATGATTGCCCAGTTTGGTGGTAAAATTTCGGTCAATGGCAAGGAAATTCGTGTCAAAGGTGGGCAGACGTTTACAGCGACTGAGGTTGTGGTGCCTGGCGATATTTCAAGTGCTGCCTTTTTCTTGGTGGCTGGACTCATTGTGCCAAATAGTGAGCTTATTCTGAAAAATGTTGGTATTAACGAAACGCGAACAGGGATTATTGATGTGATTCAAGCCATGGGTGGCGATTTGACGATTTCTGATGTGAATCATGTCGCAAAATCAGCGACTTTGACAGTAAAAACGTCGAAACTTCAGCCAACTGATATCTTTGGCGATATTATTCCGCGCTTGATTGATGAATTGCCTGTCATTGCCTTACTTGCGACACAGGCAAATGGTACGACGATTATCCGTGATGCTGAGGAGTTGAAAGTTAAGGAAACTGATCGGATTCAAGTTGTAGCGGATATGCTAAATGCCATGGGAGCTGATATTACGCCAACGGCTGACGGTATGATTATCAAAGGTCAGTCTCAGTTGACTGGTGCTGTGATTAACACACAAGGCGACCACCGTATCGGCATGACAGCTGCAATTGCTAGTTTGTTGGTAGATGATGAGGAAGTTATTTTGGAGCGTTCTGAAGCGATTCGGACGTCTTATCCGTCATTTTTTGATGATTTGGCTGATTTGTTGGTTTAGATTTAAGTAAACCAAGCAAGATAAATATCATTAATAATAACGAAATACGAAAGGAAACGATTGCTTTGAGAAAAATTTCTCATGAAATTAAATAATTTGTCAAAAACACCTTGACAGACCGCTTAATAATTGATAGTATTAGATATATAGAAATTTGTTTTAATCAAACCTGTTATGATTAAAGCAAATCTCATTTGCCGACTAGGGTAACTCGCCGAAATTGACTCCGAGTACTCTAGTTTTTTTGTTTCAATTGACTTATTTGACTATGATTCAAGAAAAATACGCTAAAATTTGGTATAATTTAACTACTATGACAAATCACATTGCACTTTTTGAGCCAAGAATCCATTTTAATACTGGCAATATTGCCCGAACTTGTGCGGCAACAAATACACATCTCCATCTCATTCGCCCTTTTGGTTTTGAGATTACTGACAAGCATCTCAAGCGCGCTGGGCTTGATTACTGGGACAAGGTTGACATCAGCTACCATGATGATTTGGCGACCTTTTTAGCCCTTGTTAATGCCAATCAGAACGCTAAATTGCACCTGATTACCAAATTCGCAGAACATGATTACTCAGAAAATGGACTTTACACAGCTGATAAAGTTGACCATTATTTTTTATTTGGTAGAGAAGATACAGGCTTACCTGAGAGATTTATGCGAGAAAATCCCGAGAAAGCGCTGAGACTCCCCATGAATGATGCACATGTCAGAAGTCTGAATTTATCAAATGCAGCTGCCATTGTCATCTACGAATGCCTAAGACAACAGCATTATCAAGGATTAGAGTTAGTCCATACTTATGAGAAAGATAAATTAAAATGAAATTATATTTTGTGCGCCATGGTAAAACTGAATGGAATCAAGAGCGCCGTTTACAAGGTATGACAGGCGACTCACCCTTGTTAGCAGAAGCTTTGATTGAAGTTGCTAAACTTGGCGACTATTTGGCAGATACGCCCTTTGATGCCATTTTTTCAAGTCCGTCAAAGCGTGCAGTTGACACGGCAATGATTTTATCCAGACACAATCATCAACCACGGGAAATCATTAAGAAAACGGAGTTATTTGAATGGAATCTCGGTACTTTTGAAGGCATGCTGATTGATGAAGCGCACCAGTTAGCACCTACAAATATGACTGCTTTTCGACATCATCCTGAGCAATTTTGGGGCAATCCATTTGGTGCTGAAAATTTGACAGAAGTTTATCAACGCTTTAGTCATTTTATGACTTGGTTATCAACACAAGACTATGAAAACGTCTTGATTATTAGCCATGGTGCTTTTTTGTCTAGTTCGCTTAAACTTTTAACAGGTACACCGATTGGCGACTTGCGCCCTTTTGGTGTTGGCTTGGACAATAATAGCTTGTCAATTGTTGATTATGACGGCGAAAATTACGTCTTAACAAATTGGAATGAAAAACATGGCTGAACAACTTTATTTTACAGGAACAATCCAAGCAATTTTTTTCAGCAATCCTAGCAATTTTTATAAGGTTATTCTGCTTGAGATTACAGATACTAATGCTGATTTTTCTGATGATGAAATCGTGGTTAATGGTATTATTGGAGATGTTGTTGAAGGCGATTCTTACAAATTTTATGGCGAGTTGACCACTCATCCTAAATATGGCGAGCAGTTAAAAATTTCAACTTATGAGAAAAATGTGCCAACGTCTGGTGCGGGTTTGGTCAAATATTTATCTAGTGACCATTTTCCAGGTATTGGTAAAAAGACGGCTGAGAAAATTGTTGCTATTTTTCCAATTGAGACGATTGATCACATTTTAGATGAGCCTGAAAAGTTGGCTGGCGTTTTGTCTGCTGTAAAATTAAAGGCTTTTGTCACGTGTCTAGCTGAAAATCACGGTATGGAAAAAATTTTGTCGCGTCTTGCTAAGTATGAACTTGCAAGCAAGATAAATTTTCAGATTTATGACTTGTATAAGGAAAAAACACTTGATATTATCAAGGAAAATCCTTATCAGCTTGTTTTTGACATCAAGGGTATTGGCTTTAAAAAAGCAGATAAAATTGCTGAGGAAGAGGGAATTTCAGCGACCAGTGATGCACGTATTCGAGCTGGCGTGATTCATACCGTACTAACCAACTCGCTTGAAACTGGCGATACCTATATTGAAGCACGTGATTTGCTTGAAAAGACGATTTTTCTCTTAGAATCATCGCGAAATGTTGAAATTTTAGCTGATCAAGTTGTTGAAAATATCAATTTTCTTTTGTCAGATGCCAAAATTCAGCAAGATGAGACAAAAATATTTGAAAATTCACTCTATTTTGCAGAAGAGGGCATTTATAAAAGTCTTAATAAACTGACAACTCGTGTTGCTGATAAGGTTGACCAAGCAAAATTTGATAAAATCATCTCAGAAGTTGAAACAGAACTTGCCATTTCTTATGACGCTTTACAAAAAGATGCCATCCAAAAAGCATTAACCAATCAATTTTTTATCCTAACTGGTGGTCCAGGGACTGGTAAAACAACTGTTATCACGGGTATTATCAGAGCTTATGCGATTTTGAATAAACTTGATTTAAATCCTGACAATTATACAGATGATGTTTTTCCAATCGTTCAAGTTGCGCCAACTGGACGTGCAGCAAGACGAATGAATGAATTGACTGGCTTACCTGCAGCAACGATACATCGCCAACTTGGCTTGACTAATTCTGATAACCTTGATGATGATTGGGGGAATGAGTTTGCGGGTTCACTCTTGATTGTGGACGAGTTTTCGATGGTTGATACTTGGTTGGCTAATAAATTATTTGCCGCAATTCCGCCATCAATGAAAGTGATTTTAGTCGGGGATAGTGACCAGTTACCCTCTGTTGGTCCTGGTCAAGTTTTTGCGGACTTGTTGAAAATTTCAGATTTTGCAACAGTCAAATTAGATAAAATTTTTCGTCAAGGGGAAGATTCCACGATTACCAATCTGGCACATGCTATCAAAAATGGGCAATTGCCAGCAGATTTTACGGCTAAAAAGCCTGATCGTTCTTACTTTGAAAGCAATGCGGCAGCTATTCCAGCCTACATTGAGCAGATTGCAAGTGCTTGGTTGAAACGTGGCAACAATCCTTTTGATTTGCAAGTTCTGATTCCCATGTACAAAGGGTTTGCGGGCATTAATAATGTTAATAAAATTTTGCAAAATCTTTTTAATCCTTTAAATGATAGATTAGAATTTCGCTTTCAGGAAACGATTTTCCGAAAAGGCGACAAGGTGCTACACTTGGTCAATGAAGCAGCACTAGACGTTTTTAATGGCGATATTGGCGAGATTATGGATCTTATCCCCGCCAAATATAGCGACTCCAAGCAAGATGAGATGATTATGAGTTTTGATGGTAATGAGGTCAACTATCCGCGTGGCGAGTGGTATAAAATCACCCTTGCCTATGCCATGTCGATTCATAAATCACAAGGAAGCGAATTTCCGAGCGTTATCGTACCTATGGTTTCTAGCTATACGCGCATGCTAGAGCGCAATCTCCTCTACACGGCCATTACGCGCGCCAAGCAATCACTGATTTTGCTTGGCGAAATGCACAGTTTTCAGACTGCTGTTGCACGGCAAGGTGCTAACCGCAAGACTTTTTTGATTGAGCGCTTTGGTCTTGTTGAAAATGATGTTCAGAAAACTGAAAATCTTACGATTGCAGAAGTCGATTCACTTGAAACATCTGATAATTATATCTTAACAGCAGATAATTATCAAGCAATTAACCCGATGATTGGTCTCACGGAAAAAGATTTTATCATATTTAATAGAAAAAGATAAGCCATTTATGTCAAAAGATTATGAAAAATTATCTGAAAATTATTATAATACCCATGCTAAGAAATTTGAGGATTCCTTTGATGGCTTCTTATCAGGCTTTTTTAAGCGTTATATCGTCAAACAGCTTGATATTCCTGATGGTTCACGAGTTTTAGATGTTGGATCAGCAACTGGTAAACTTTTGACGCTATTATCTGAAAAGTCTGATTTCGATGGTTTTGGACTTGATATTTCTTCTGAAATGACAAAATTAGCACAGGCAACTTATCCCAAATTTGAGTTTGTAACAGGTTCAGCTATGCAGTTGCCATTTGAAAATCAGAGCTTTGATGTGATTGTTTGTTCAGCTTCATTTCATCATTTTCCAAATCCTGAGACATTTCTTGCAGAAGTGATGAGAACATTAAGCGTTGGCGGAAAATTAGTCATAGCTGAAATTAGATTGCCAATTTTTCGACAATTTTATAATTGGTATCTTGCCCAATTTTCAAAGGAGGGCGATGTCAAAGTTTACGATTTTGACGAACTAGCCACTTTACTTGAAAAAGCAGGTTTTGTTTTGATAAAAGGACAAAAACATTGGCAAATTCAATATTTTCAAGCACATAAAAAAGCCTGACGAATTTAATCAGGCTTTTAAGTTATTTCACGTAAACACAAACTGCCTCAGGAACAACGAAATCATGTTGAATTTCACTCAAAAGCCCTGTGTTTGAGTCGCGGAAGAAAGTTGTCACATTATCAGAATCTTGGTGTGGTGCAATCAAAACGTTTTCGTCAGAAGATAGGATGAAGTCACGTGGCATTTTACCATTTGTTGGCGCAAGTTGACTCAATTCTAACATGCCATCAGCACCGATTTTGTAAACGACGATTGAATCGTGTCCACGATTTGAACCATAAACGAATTTACCGTCAGATGAGACACGAATCGCTGCCGTTCCGTTAAATGCTGTCCAATCTTTTGGTAATGTCGAGATTGTTTGAAAGAGAGAAAAACGCCCAACACCTTCGTAAAGTAACACTTCAATCGTGCTATTTAATTCATTCATCAGATAAGCAAATTTTTCTGTTGGATGAAAAGCAATATGACGCGGACCAGCACCAAGAGCAGTAGTGTAAGTCGCAAGTTTCGTGAGTTTGCCGTCAGCTGTCACATCATAAGTAATCACTTCATCAGTACCAAGATCACAAGTTACCAAGTATTTATCAGGTGTTAAGTCAGTGAAATGAACATGCGGTGTTGCTTGATTTTCATGTGGTCCACTACCTGTGTGAACATCTTTGTCAGCAAGGGTCAGCGAACCGTCAGTCGCGCGTTTATAGACCAAAACCTCCCCTTTATGGTAATTTGCACCATAAACGAGGTCGCGCGCCTCGTCAACCGCCACATAGCACAGCGGTGCGCCAGCTTCGACAACGTGGTTAAGGAGTTTGCTATCAGTATCAAAAGCTGCAATACCACCCTCACCATTTTCAGCGCCAACAGTATAGAGATGCCCCGCTTTGTCGAAAGTCAAGTAAGTTGGATTTGACTCTTTGGCAACCAATTCAAGGTTGCTTAGAAGTCCTGTTTTCATGTCTAAATTAGCACGATAAACGCCTTCAGAAGTTTTTTTAGTGTAAGTCCCAAAATAAAGTGTGTCTGTCAAAATAGAATCATCCTTTTCAAATAGTATCGTCTCGAACAAATCGAGATATTTTTTGTGCTTGTTTCGAGCATACTACCATTTTACCATAAAATTAGCTGTTATTGTAAAATAGGTATCATTTAAAAGATAAGTTAAACTACAATTTTTATTTACCAATTTAAACAGTCATTTGTGATATAATGAACTTATAGTCATCTTTTTTGACGTAAAAGTAGTGAGGTTAGTAAATAAAGTATGAATATGAACGAAAAAAATAATTTTAAAAATTCTTGGTTTTTCAGATGGGTTATTGACAATAAAATCGCAACAGGTTTTGCGGTTATTTTGTTGTTTTTGCTGAATTTGCTTTTGCTGACAAAGCTGAGTTTTATGTTTCAGCCAATTGCCGATTTTTTGGGTGTGATTATGTTGCCAATTGTACTTGCAGCGATTTTTTATTACATACTCAATCCAATTGTTGACTTTTTTGAGACACATAAAATCAAACGTGTCATTACGATTACGCTCTTGTTTGCCATTATCTTGGCATTGATTATCTGGGGTGTTGCGGTTGCGATTCCAAATGTTGCCACACAAATTGAGAAATTTGCAGCGAATTTTCCAGAATATGTTGAAACGGGTGAAAAACATATCACGAAACTTTTGCAGGACGAGCGTTTTAGACAGTTTAGACCGCAAATTGAAACGACAGTAACCAATTTGTCAGATAGTTTGATTGATCTTTTCAAAAATTTCTCAACAAATCTAGTCAATGGAACGAGTTCTTTTGTTTCAACAGCAACAAGTGTGATTATTTCAGTTCTGATTTTCCCATTTATCTTATTTTATCTCTTGCGTGATGGTAAAAATCTCAATACATATATTACAAATGCTTTGCCAAACGCTTGGCGCAATGATACGTCAACTGTTCTGACACAGGTCAATTCGCAGCTATCTAGCTATGTTCGTGGTCAGATTATTGTGGCAATTACCGTTGCCTTTATGTTCTCAATCATGTTTTCGATTATTGGGCTGAAATATGCGATTGTTATCGGCGTTTCGGCTGGCTTTCTAAACCTGATTCCCTATCTTGGCTCATTTTTAGCCATGATTCCCGCGATTATCATTGGCTTGGTTGCAGGACCAATCATGCTCCTTAAAGTTATCATTGTCTTTATCATTGAGCAAACGATTGAAGGGCGTTTCGTTAGCCCGCTCGTCCTTGGTAGCAAGCTCAACATTCATCCGATTACAATTTTGCTCGTTTTATTAACATCAGGTAAGATTTTCGGCGTTTGGGGTGTTCTCGTCGGCATTCCCGTCTATGCGTCAGCTAAAGTAATTATCGTTTATTTTTATAAATGGTATCGAAAAATTTCTCGGCTTTATGAAGATGAGGAATGACAAAAGAAATTTTTGAAATTTTAACATCGCAAAAATTTCAAATTGATAATAATGATATTGCAATTAATAAATGGCATCAAGCTATATTCCAACATCATTTGATGCGAAGTACAATAAATAGAATTAACGTGTTCGGAAAAATGCTTTGAACTATAGTTTGTCCAAAGCATCCTTTTGCTCTTCATTAACAATGTGTGTGTAAAGGTCAGTTACCTGAGTAGAGGCGTGACCGAGTTGATGACTGACCAAAACTTGCGAATTTGTTTCAGCGTATAGTCTTGTCGCCAATGTATGGCGTAATTTATGCGGTGTGACACGAATTTTAAAGACTTTTGAATATTTAGCAACCATTTTTTCAATACTAGAATTATCTATCCGATTTGCTTTACCTTTGTAAAGTGTCAGAAACAGCGCAGTTTCATGCTTTTCAGCATAATAACGTTTATCACGAATTGCTAAATAATTAACCAGATAAGATTTTGCAAATGATGCAATATTGACCGAATCACGCTTGCCACCTTTTCGTGTTACCTCAACAATCATTGTTCGTAAATTCAAATCTTTCAAGTCAATATTGACCGTTTCAGACAAACGAATACCAGAAGCTAAAATCAAGGCAATAATCGCCAAATCTCGCTCTTTATTTCGTATAAAAGATGACATAGCACGATTGGACAACTTAATTTCATAGTCATTGTCGATAAAATCTAAAAATTCTTGTGTTTCATTGCCTAAAAATAGTTTATTTTTAATATTTTCCGCGCGCGCAGCAAGTGTTTCAGGTTTTGAGCGTGTTGCAACTTTCTTCATCACATTCCGATAGAAGTAGGGCTCACCATTTTCATTTTCAACTTCTTCGGTTAAATACTTGTAAAGACTTGAAAGCGCTGATAATGTTCGGTTTATCGTTGTTTGTGAGACGCCCTCTCGGTTAGAATGTGTGTTCATTCTCGGGCGCTCATGTAGGTATAAAATATAAGTTTCAAGGTCAGATTTTTTTAAGTTTTCTAATGTTTTTAAGGAAATTTCAGACATTTTTTCAGCATTTGTGACATCAGCCTCTATCAGCCAGCTGAAAAATCGCTGATATTCTTTGAGATACTCATACAAAGTATTGAGGGAATATGGGACAGTTGACTTGGAGCGGTAATATTCGAGTACAAAGTTAGGCATAATAGCCTTCAAAGTCTCGATATTCTCAATTAAACGTTCTCTTTTCATAGTAATAGTATAAGGCATTTCCAAACATTTGTCAAGAAAATTATAGTTTTTCGGAAAGATGTTTGGGGATGGTTCCTATTTTAGGGAATTGAGTTTATAAGTTGACTAATAATTAGTTTGCCAATGTTTTTACATAACTAATATTATGTAAAATGAAATTTCTCAGACCACCCACGACAAACGCATGAAATGTAAAGTTTGTCTCAAAAAGACTTCTAGCTTGATTTCATAATTTTAAACGTATTTCCCCAACCCAATATAAGATAAAATCAAAAAACGCCCATTTTCAGCAAATGAACGTTTTTTGTCATATAATCACAAAGATTATTTAAGACCTGCTGAACCACCAGCAGCGCCGATAGCTTCAACGAGTGCTTCTGCATCAGCTTTTGAAATACCTTCTTTGATGATAACTGGTGCGCTATCAACAAGATCTTTAGCTTCTTTAAGGCCAAGACCAGTTGCCTCACGGACAGCTTTGATAGTTGCAACTTTTTTGTCGCCTGCTGATGTCAACTCAACGTCGAATTCAGTTTTTTCTTCAGCTGCAGCTGCAGGACCTGCTGCTGCTACTGGAGCTGCTGCAGATACGTCAAATTTTTCTTCAATTGCTTTTACAAGCTCAGAAAGTTCAAGAATAGTTGCTGTTTCAAGTTCAGCAACGATGTTTTCAATGTTCAATGCCATTGTTGGAATCTCCTTAGATTTTTTAGTTTAATGTGCAAGAATTAAGCGACTTGCGCGCATTTTTTAGATGAAGAGATAGCAATTTAAGCAGCATCTTCTTCTGCTTTGTCGGCAACAGCTTTGACAGCGTAGGCAACATTGCGAACTGGCGCTTGAAGTACTGAAAGGAGCATAGAAAGCAATCCTTCA
This sequence comes from Pseudolactococcus hodotermopsidis, assembly GCF_011170085.1. Taxonomy (GTDB): domain Bacteria; phylum Bacillota; class Bacilli; order Lactobacillales; family Streptococcaceae; genus Pseudolactococcus; species Pseudolactococcus hodotermopsidis. The sequence goes on from NZ_BLLI01000007.1 coordinate 46,374, forward strand.
CGTGATGGTAATGATGCGATGGCAGCAATTTCTTCTTTAGAAGCAACTTTGCCTTCGATAACACCAGCCTTAACTTCGAGTGCGTCAGCTGTTTTAGCGAAATCTGCTAAGATTTTCGCTGGTGCAATCGCATCTTCATTTGAAAAGGCAATAGCAGATGGCCCTACGAATTGTTCCGTAAGTTCTGCGTAACCAGCTTTCTCAGCAGCACGACGCAAGATTGAGTTTTTGATAACTTTGAACTCAACGCCAGCCTCACGTAATTGTTTACGCAATTCAGTGTCTTGTCCAACTGTCAACCCACGAGAATCGGCGATAACGATACTAGATGCGTCCGCAAATTTTTGGGCAACAACGTCAACTAACTCAGCTTTTTTAGCGATAATAGCTTCACTCATTGTTTGATTTTCCTCCTCTATTATTTGATGGCGTAAAAAAACTCCACGCCAACCATAGACATAGAGAGTACAAAAATTCATTATAATCTAATAAATAGTTGTCCTCGGTTGGATTTACGACTTTCGTCACCAACTGTCTTCGGTCAAGTTACTTTCGCAACTACTTAAGTATAGCAGAGTTTTCCGTATTTTTCAAGCATTTTTCTTATTTTTTTAAAGTTTTTTTGGCAATGTTATCTAAAATTGTTTTTAAGGCAATAAAAACAATGGCAAATGAGACTGAAAAAATGGCACCTTCAGCCAGATTAAAGGGGACAACCATTGTCATCAAATATTTACTAATACCAATAAATTGCCCAATATCAAAATTGGCAAATTTTGCGTACAAAGGAATCGCATAAATAAAATTCATCACAACCATTGCTACCGTCATTGCGATTGTAGCTAAAATGCTCCCAATTACATAAGATTTTGTCTCTGTTTCCTTTTTAAAGAAAATGGCGAAAATCACAAGAAATGAACCAATTGCTACAATATTGAGTGGCAAACCAATCCAAGTGTTGACACCCTCATTATTGAGCAAAAGTTTGAGTAACGAACGCAAAACCAGAATTGTAAAGGCAGCGGGCAAGTTAAAGAGATAAAGCCCTACCAAAATCGGAATAATTGAAAAATCGATTTTGAGGAAATCAGCCCCTGGAATCAGCGGAAACTGCGGGAAAATCATCAAAATAAATGAGATAGCGGCAAGCATGGCAACAAGTACCAGTTTGCGTGTGTGAGTTGTATTTGTCATTGGGGCACCTCCTAAATTTTATTTAGAAGACTTGAAAATATCATATTGGGTATTCAATTTTCTTGCCTCCTCTTTATCCTGACTTTAACAGTTGGTACTTGATTTTCACAAGTTCGGGCCTACCAAGAATTCGATAAGCTTCATGGACTTTAACCACCAGTGGGGAAACGACCCCCGCCCTGAAGACCATTTAAGTATAACAAAAGACTTACAAAATTGCAAGTCTTTGAATTAGCATGACAAACACCTATCATTCGAAAGTGATAATGTCCTAAGTAGGTCGAAACATAAAATGTCCCAAATGTTAAACTAATACTTATGAAAAGGATATTACTCACTGTGAATGAATTGAAAAAGTATCGTGTTATCAAGTTAGTACACGATGGTAAGAAAAAGAAACAACGTGCTAGTGTCGAGCTTGGTTTGTCTCTTAGACAAGTCAATCGCCTCCTAAAAGCTTATCAAGAAAAAGGGAAACAAGCCTTTGTACACGGTAATAGAGGCGTGAGACCTGCCCACGCCATCTCCTTTGAAATCAAGGAAAAAATTATCAAACATTATAAAGCCTATCAAGACCTAACACCAAACATCAAACATTTCACTGAAATACTAGCAGAAATGGAGGACATTCATTACTCTGACACAACCATACGGGCAATCATATATAGCGATGGCTTACTCTCTCCAAAGTCTCAAAGGAAAACGAGAAGAAGAATCAAGACGCTAAGCAAGAAAAAAGAAAGTCAGACACAAGAAACTGCACTACTTCACAAAGCAGAAGAAAGATTAGAAGTAGTCGAAAAAGCACATCCAAGCAGGCCGAGAAAGAAATACAGTGGGGAATTAATACAAATGGACGCTAGCTCTTATCAATGGTTTGGTGGACAAATCACACATCTACATGTCGCAATTGATGATGCCTCTGGAAACATCGTAGGCGCTTATTTCGATACACAAGAGACACTCAAAGGATATTATCATGTCTTACATCAAATCTTAACTAAACATGGCATCCCTGTCGCTTTCTTGACAGATAAGCGAACGGTTTTCGAGTATCATAAAAAAGCGAGGAAAAAAATGGAAGACGATACTTTAACACAGTTTGGCTTTGCTTGTCATCAGTTAGGGATTGATGTCAAAACTTCGTCCATACCTCAAGCTAAAGGACGAGTAGAACGTTTAAATGGGACTTTACAGTCAAGATTACCGATTGACCTACAAAGAGCTGGAATTACAACAATTGAAGACGCTAATGACTTTCTAAACAAATGGGTCAGACAGTTCAACCAAAAGTTTGGCAATAAAACAAAAGAGACCGTTTTTGAACAGGCCCCTTCAGCTTCTAAGATTAATTTACTGCTAGCTCGCGTGGCGAAACGTGTCGTTGACAGTGGCCACCACATCCGTTATAACAATCACTTCTACTTACCAATTAAAGGAGACAAGGAAATGTACTTTACTAAAAAATCTAAGGCACTTGTTATGGAAGCCTTTGACGGTAATATTTATATCAATATCGAGGACAAAATTTATAGCTCAAGAAAGTTACTAACACATGAAATTTACTCAAAAGAATTTGATCAACCCAAAGAAGGCAAAAAAGAAAAACGCAAGTATATTCCCCAACAGTCTCATCCGTGGAAACTTGCATCTTTCGAAAAGTATCTCAGAAGAATCGGTAAGACGCTTCTGGAATATCAAGCTGAAAATTCAGCCTAAATCATAACTCAATCATATCAAAAATGGAATCTAAAAGCAAATTTTGCTTTATAAATGTAACTCATGTTTAGACTTTTTTTGGGACATTTTCAATTTCGCTTGACAGTCTTTGAATTAGCATGACCAACACCTTTGTTTTACATAATACAAATTATGTAAAATCATTCTTTGGCAAGATTGATAAGCTGACTAATCTCTTTTTTAGATAATCTCCGAAACTCACCAACTTGTAGACCTGTCAAAATAAGTGTCCCATATTGTACACGAGAAAGTTTCTGGACAGGTAAGCCAATCGCCTCAAACATTTTTTTAACTTGATGATTGCGTCCTTCGTGAATTGTCAATTGTACAACCGATTTTTTAGTTGAAATATCTTGTTTAATGATTTGATAAACAGCAGGCTTAGTCTTTTGTCCATCAATCTTAATGCCTTGTGTCAAAGGACGAAGATTTTCTTTATTGGCTTGTCCTTCGACTTTGGCAATATAAACTTTTTCAATTTCATGTCGTGGGTGGGTCATTAAATTTGCAAATTCACCGTCATTTGTCAGAAGAATCAAGCCACTTGTATCCCAATCAAGTCGACCAACAGGATAAATGCGCTCAGGAATATGGTGGAAAAAGTCCAAAACAGTCTTTCGACCTTTTTCATCCGAAACAGATGAAATCACACCACGTGGCTTATTGAGGGCATAATAAACGGGTTCTTCCTTATAAATCTGTGTTTCCTTAACCTCGACATTATCGCCAGACTTGACTTGATAAGCCAAATCAGTCATGACATTGCCATTGACCGTCACATCGCCAGCTTTAATCAGTTCTTCAGCCTTACGACGACTTGCGACACCCGCATGGGCTAGATATTTATTGATTCTCATGATTTAATTCCTTTTCATTGAAAATATCGACTTCATCAATATTCATAAGTGCTTCTTCATTTATTTCAGGCAACTCAATTAAGTTGTTAATGCCGATATAATCCAAGAAATGGGCAGTTGTTGCATAAAGATTGGGAGCGCCGATAACCTCTTTTTTTCCAACGACTTCAATCAGCTCAAAAGCTTGCAATGTTGTCATCGTCCCAGATGAATTAACACCACGAATTTTATCAACCTCAAGGCGTGTTAAAGGTTGTTTATAGGCAATAATTGCTAAAACTTCAAGCGCTGCTTTTGACAAAGATTGATTCATTGGTGTTTTGGCATAATGTTGCAACAAATCGTTGAACGTTGCTTTTGTCGCCAAGCGATATTTACCAGCTGTTTCGATAATTGTCAATGCTGAGTCTTTATTATTGCGATAGTTATCAGATAGTTTCTCAATTTGTTGACTCACAGCACTCGGTGTGATAGTTAGCAGTCCCGACAATTCCCTAAGGGTCAGCCCCTCTTCTCCAGTTACGAAAAAGAGTGCCTCTAGTTCAGCAGTTTTAGTCATTTTCTACTTCTACAACCTCCGTTTTCGCTAGGATAATCTCACCAAATGCCTTATCTTGTTGAAAATCAAGAAAATGATTTTTGATTAACTCCAACATGGCTAAAAAGACGGTAACAACCTCATCTAGGGAATTTGTTTGATGAAATAAATTTGAGAATTTTACATATTTATTTTTATGTAAAACAGCGGTGATGTCTTGAATTTTATCTGCCACAGAAAATTCATCTGAGTTAATCGTATTATGATGATCGCGAAACTCAGTCTGCTTTTTTTGAATCAGCGCTGAGAATGCGAAATATAAATCTAAAGCATTTTTATCATAAGTCAAATTAACCTCATCAGAGATAATTTCAGTCTTACTTTTTGAATAAAATAAGCTACGTTCTAAATGTTTGTCTGCTAATTCTAAACTCAAAGCTTTGTATTTGCGATATTCATCAATCTGACTCAAAATTTCTTGCTCTAAATCAAGCGTTTCTTCATCAAATTCTTCTGAAGTCGTTGGTAATAAACGTCGTGATTTAATTAAAACAAGCTGACTAGCAATTACTAAATACTCAGAAGCAATATCAAGCGCCATTTCTTTCATTTCATTCAGATAAGCTAAATACTGCGTAATCACTTCAACCAAAGGTACTTCATAAATATCAACCTTATATTGATTGACCAAATGTAATAATAAGTCAAGCGGTCCTTCAAAATCTTGAAATTTAACGGTAATTTCTTCTTTTACATAATTCATTTTATGTAAACTCCCTATCTATAATATTTTTCAAGGGACTGATTAGACTTTAAACCTAAATAACCAGCAAGTTCTGAAATGGGTAGTTTTTCTGAAACACGTTGTAAGATATATTGTTCACGCAATGATTTTGCCGTTAATTGACTTGATTTTTTCAATTCATAATGCAAAAATTGACGAGATTTTGAAAATAATTCGTCTCCATTTTTGATAGGGCGTGCTAGTCTAGCAAATTTATCACGAATGGGTAAAATTCGTTTAATACCACCATTATCAACCGTCAAAATTTTATAATCCCAGTTAAAATCAGCCCAATGTAACTGTTGAATTTCTGAAGGTTTCAAACCAAATTCCAAAATTAAAAGCGCAATCAAATCACCTGGGCGTGAAATAGCGTGATAGTAAGCAGCTAACTCTAGGGAGTGGGCAAGCGGTTTAACAATTACTTCATTTTTCTGATATTGATAATTAACCGATTGTAACTCAAAAAAGTGTGCCAACTCACCATTTTGATAAAGATATTTCAAAAAAGTGTTAATATTCGTAATTTTACGATGTTGTGATGATTTAGCAAGCATTTGAAGTTGCGCCTGATAAAGATTTAGTTGAGTTTGTGTTAATGGCGCATCATTTAAAAAAGTTAAAAAAGCACGTAAATCATAGAAATAAGCTAATTTCGTATTTTGGGAGGCTTTTTGACGCGTGGCAATGAAAGCCTTAATCTTTTTTTCGTTCAATAATCTCATACTCTTTCGTAAAATTGTGGGCAAAAGCATTGAATGCCTTGAGAATTTCTTGCCGCGGAATGATACCGTAAAATTCACGACCTTTCAAAACTGGCAAAAATGGCTCCTTAACCATCAAATGCAAGATTTCTTTTAGCTCATAATCTTTTTGAATCGTCGGCACAGCAGTATTGACAATCTCCGAAATTGGCGTTTTGTCTGACTTATCATAGAAAAAATCATGTTTCATTTCAAAATTGATGATGTCTGTCCAACCCAAAATACCAACAAATTCGTGAGCTTGATTGATTACAGGCACCTTAGAATATTGGTACTGGCTCAAAAGGAGCTTAGCATGCGACACATTATGCTCATTGAGCAAAACAGCAACTTCGCTAGCAGGTTTCAAAAAAGTATCGCTTTGTTTCATCAAAAAATATTCGATATGCTTGTTAATCATTGCGCGTTCCTTTTATTTCCTTGGTAAATTAAACTGAAGTTCAGGAATTTCTTGGTGATTTAAATCCATGTAGCTGATTTTATAACTATCTGTCGTTGGCTCAATTTTAGCATACATTTTGATATTATGCTTACCACGTGGTTGTGAAACGCTACCAGGATTGAGACATAAAACCCCATCTTCCACAGTCGCAATAGGACGATGAAGATGACCAAAAAGGGCAATGTTACAGTCATACTTTTTAGCATCTGCAACTAAACGCTCCAATCCCCAAGCAACACCATGTAGATGACCATGTGTTGTGAAAACATGGTCATTACCAATTAACATCTCAGAAATGGTCGGAAAAGAATCATAATCACAATTTCCTTTAACAACCATTGACATCCTATCCCAAGTTTCGTCCATCAATTGTTGCTCGGAATCACCGCAATGAAAAATGCCATCCACTTTTCCTAGATACTTCTCTTTGATGTCCTCAACAACTTTTCGATTGCCGTGTGAATCACTCATTACAATAATCATAAATAGTTTACCTCGTTATTTCATTTAGCCATTCAGGCCATTTCTCTAATAATTTTTTTAGCGCACGAGCACGATGTGAGACTTTATTTTTTTGTGCCAAAGTCATTTGTGCCGCCGTTTTCCCCGTTTCATCGTCAATGAATAACGGATCATAACCAAAACCGTCATCACCTTTTGGAATCGTCGCAATTGCCCCTAACCATTCGCCCTCAACGACCAAAGAGTTACGTTCAGGTGTTGCAACAACAAGTGTTGTGTGAAATCTTGCCGTCCGTCTTTCAGGTGTTACCGCCGTGCTTGCAAGTTCGTGCAAAAGTTTTGCATTATTTGCTGCATCTGTTGCATTGTCACCAGCAAATCTTGCTGACCATACACCAGGTAAACCGCCCAAGACATCAACCATAAGCCCACTATCATCAGCCAGTACCATTTGCCCCGTCAATTCAGCAATTGTTTCAGCTTTGAGTCGTGCATTCTCCTCAAAAGTCATTCCTGTCTCAGCCACTTCTGGTAAGTCAGGAAAATCATTGAGGTTATTTATAGTATAACCTAGCTGACTAAACATTTCCTTAAATTCGCGCGTTTTTCCCTCATTTCTCGTTGCAATCAAGATTGTTTTATCTGTTTTCGTTATAATATCAACTGTTTCCGAATGGGTTTGCTTATCGTCAAGGCTAACAATTAATTTATCAGCTAGACTATGTTGATAAGCTTTACCAGTCACATCACGTAAAATTTGGAAAAACAAGTCAATAATATCAGTAGCATTTTCATCAACAGCAACGATTTTCAAGCCCGATTTTCTTGGAAAATATCTAAAAAAGACATCATATAGAGGAATTTCTAAATTATCATCAAAAATATTTTGAATGATGAGCTTGCGTTCTGCTAACTCATAAGCAAAAATAGCTGATTTTTTGTGTTTATAAAGTTTTTTCATAGTTTAATTGTCCTTGATTTGACAGGAATTTGTAGCCAATTTTCAGCAATTTGATCAAAGGCTTGACTACTCGCCGTTGTGAAAAATTGATGTCTTAATTTTAAGTCAATTCGTTCACGATTTATTTCAAAATAATTGAGCAAAACAGAAATATCGCGCACACATTCAGCACCGCTGTCAATGAGTTTAACTTCATTTCCCATGACGTTTTGAATAATTGGTCGAAGCAAAGGATAATGTGTACACCCCAAAATCAACGTATCAACTTGACCGACAAGCGGTTTCAGTGTTTGATAAACGACTTTTTTTGCCACACTTGATTTAGTTTCGTTCGACTCAACAATTGGAACAAATTTAGGGCAAGCTAAAGATTTGACTGCTAGACTTGGCGATAAAAGTTGCACTTTTTCGCGATAAATGTCAGATTTTATTGTCATCACTGTCCCAATAATAGCAATTTTTCCAATTTGCGTCGCTTTGATAGCAGCACTTGCACCTGGTAAAATAACACCTAAGACTGGAATATCTAGCTTACTTTTCACTTCTTCCCAAGCCACTGCGGTCGCTGTATTACAAGCAAAAACAATCATTTTGACATTCTTTGACAAAAGAAAATTGACCATTTCCCAAGTGAATTTCCGAATCTGTTCAACTGGTCTTGAGCCATATGGCGCACGACTTGAATCACCGATGTAAACAACTTCTTCATCAGGCAGTTGGCGCATGAGTTCTTTGACCACTGTCAGCCCACCGACCCCAGAATCCAAAAAACCAATCGGTCGATTATCCATGTTGACTCCCTCACAATAGCATGATAAAATAACAAAAGCCGAGAAGTTCTCAGCTTTTATCCATAACCTTTATTTTTTCTTGTCGGCTTGTTTAGCTGCTGAGCGAATTTGACGCAAAACTTGTTGAACTTGTGTTTCGCTCGGTTTGCGCCCCATTGACCCCATCATGATACGCACGGCATCTTCATTCAATGGTGGATTATCAAGCATCATTTGTTTCACTTGACGGCGCGCAAGCAACATGCCACCAGCAAGTCCGCCTAAAGCAGCAACGATAATCAGTAAAATAGCGAGTACGATTGGCATTTTAATCTCTTTTCTTTTTTTCTTAGTCACTCTATTATATCAGATTTTACATAATCTGTCCATTTCAAAAATCAAATCCATACAAAGTTTATCATTCGAAAGTGATAATGTCCTAAGTAGGTCGAAACATAAAATGTCCCAAATGTTAAACTAATACTTATGAAAAGGATATTACTCACTGTGAATGAATTGAAAAAGTATCGTGTTATCAAGTTAGTACACGATGGTAAGAAAAAGAAA
>NZ_BLLI01000008.1 GCF_011170085.1 Pseudolactococcus hodotermopsidis
CAAGAAACTATATCAGCTAATGAAACATTACGTTTGTCAGGTTATAAAGGCATTTATCTCTATACCAGTACAGGAACAATTAATAGTTTGTCAACAGATAAAGTAGCTTATACGATGGATTCTGAAGGTGGTACTTCAGGCGGTAGTGTTGTCAACAGTAACAATAAGCTAGTTGCGATTCATGCAGGTTGGATTCCAGGAGTTTCAGTTACCAATGTTGCGGCTCGTTTGACAGGTAGTAATTTGGCGCAGTTGAAATCTTGGATGGCAAAAGAATTTCTCACGGTCAATTTTGATTTAAATGGTGGTAAGGGGACAACGCCTAAAAGTATAAAGACTTACAAAGGTAATAAGGTACAAATTGCAGCGGAAGTGCCAACTCGTGTAGGCATAAATTTCTAGGATGGAATAGTACACCAACGCTAGGTTATGCAACAAAATATAACTTTGGAGATGGCTACTGGGTAAATAATAATGCTACCTTATATGCGGTATGGGATAAAGAAATTTATACCTTAAAAATTGATTTGAATGGTGGTACAGGAACACCGCGTGAGTATCAAGTTGCTTATGGAGGAGTTAGAACTCATCTTAGTGCAGAAGCTACAAGAGAAGGATATACTTATATTGGTTTAGGACTAGATCCTAATTCTCAAGAGGTTGTTTGTCCGCCTTCAAATAATTATTTTGTATATGATAATACAACGCTTTATGCAATTTGGAAACCATTACCTATTTATGCAGTTACGCTTGATTTAAATGGTGGCAATGGTGCGATACCTAAAAGTATAAAGACTTACAAAGGTAATAAAGTACAAATTGCAACGGAAATACCAAGGCGTATAGGTTATAAGTTTTTAGGGTGGAATAGTACGCCAACGCTAGGTTATGCGACAAAATATAATTTTGGAGATGATTATTGGGTCAATAATGATGCCGTTTTATATGCAGTATGGCAAAAAGAATAAGTCATACTTCATTGTTTATCAAAAAACAGTGCGGGTGGTTAGATGTTCGGACTGTTATTGTTTTATAACTACCGTATTTGAATTGCAAACGGTAAAGTTAAAAAATAATAACTTAAACTAGAGAGAGTTTAGCATATTTTTGTTATAATATTAGACAGATAGTTTGTAAGTAGCCTCTAACGATTTATAGAATAAAGGAATTAAGATGACAATAAGTATTAGCGAAACATTACTAAGTGATTTTAAAGAGGATGATCCGCTCTCTAAAATGGCTTATCACATTGTTCATGGTGGGCTAGTTGATAATTTTCCTGCATTTGAGAAAATGTTAATTGAAGCGAGAGTTATTGATGATATTCAACTTAAAGTTGATCGTGATTTTTTGGTATCGGAAGTTATTAGAAAAGTTAATAGATTTCAAAAACGTTATCTCAATCAATTTTTAACAGCGATTCTTGCGACTAATTATTTATCGAAGATGATTGATTATCCAAAAGCACTGCGAATTGAAGAATTGATGTTTGAACGACACATTGGTACACAAAAGGCGAATTATCTTGTGCATAATCTCCTTGATCGAACGCTAGATATGCAGATTTTATTTGGGCGAACAAGATTGCCTTTGACTGCTGATGTTTTTCCGCATTTATTGGTGTGGTTTTTTCAAAATAAAAATGAGATTGACAAACGAGCGATGGAAATTTCAAGGGAAAATCAAGCGTTCGATGCCTCATTTGCCGTTTTTAGTTTTTGGAATAAAGGGTTAGAAAACGCGCCTGAAATCGTTCAAAAGTTGGCAAAGATAAATGCTGATAAGCTAAATCGGCATGCGATTTCTTATCATTTTTTAGATGAGTCAACAGTTACTGATTTTTTGGATATACCAGATGCGGTTAGATATTATCAAACAGCTGAAACTGTTAGTCCAACTTACTTTTCGGAGTGGCTGCGTGTGGCATTGCTTGCGCGATACTCGGGAACTTGGCTTGATTCAACGATTCTTGCGACAGACCGTGGTGTTGCGCTAATCAACTCTTATCGCCAACAAGAAAACCCTTACTTTTCAGGCACAGATTCGGGAAATATCTTTGCTTATGCGTTTGCGACGAATCAAAATAATCGCTTAGTGGTCATGTTACAGGCAACGCTTGAGCGCTATATGGTAACACATAAGCAGTATGATAATTACTATACATTTGATATGCTATTTATTATTATTGAGGCATTTGATGCCAATTGCCGTCAAATGATTGAAAATAGTCCAAAAGATGAGCAGTTTAATTATCATTTGATGGATCGAATGATTGAGTCATGGCAGCCAGATGGTTTGACTGAAATAGATGAGATGTGGCAAAATAGTGCTTTTGTCAAGTTGACTTACAAATACAAAGAAATTGTCAATGGCAGTATCACTGAAATCGTTTTGAAAAAATTGGCAGATGCGCTCTCTAAGCTAGAAGATTATCTATCGTAAATCTTGCAAAATGGGCTAGACTAAGATATAATTAGAATGACAGAGAGTGGATGATTGCTGAAAATCCGCAAAGTTAAGCGAGAGAGTGATGAGTTTAATAGTTAGCAACTTTACAGCTAAAAAGCTAGGCAAATACACCTAGAAACCAAGGTGGTACCACGATATAATCGTCCTTGAGCGTATTTTTCTGCGCTCGTGGGCGTTTTTTGATTAAGAGAGGAAAGTAACCAATGAAATTACAAAGACCAAAAGGTACAAATGATATTCTCCCTGGTGAGAGTGAAAAATGGCAATTTGTTGAGGAAACGATGCGCCAAGTTTTTGCTAATTATCATTTTAGTGAGATTCGCACGCCGATTTTTGAGCATTATGAGGTTATTTCGCGTTCGGTTGGCGATACGACAGACATTGTTACCAAGGAAATGTATGATTTCTATGACAAAGGCGACCGCCATATTACTTTGCGACCTGAGGGAACTGCGCCAGTTGTGCGGTCTTATGTTGAAAATAAAAAGTTTGCGCCAGAAGTCCAAAAACCTTTTAAAGTTTATTATACAGGACCGATGTTTCGTTATGAACGCCCGCAAGCTGGGCGTTTGCGGGAATTTCATCAGATTGGTGTTGAGAATTTCGGCTCGAAAAATCCTGCGACGGATGTGGAGACGATTGCGATGGCGAAAGCCTTTTTCGACAAACTTGGTGTAAAAAATATTAAGTTAGTTATCAATTCACTCGGCGATGCTGAGACACGTGAGCGTTATCGGACGGCGCTGATTGCCTATCTTGAACAACATTTGTCTAACTTGTCTGACGATTCTAAACGTCGTTTGCATGAAAATCCCTTGCGTGTCTTAGATTCCAAGGATAAAAATGACATCTCAATCGTCAAAAACGCGCCGTCAATCCTAGATTTCTTGACTGACGACAGTCAGCAGCACTTGTCGGCTGTCAAGACCATGCTCAAGAGCCTCAACATCGACTATGCCGTTGATCAAAACATGGTGCGTGGGCTAGATTACTACAACGACACGATTTTTGAGTTCATGACCGAGATTAAGGGCAAGGAGCTGACGATTTGCGGCGGTGGGCGCTATGACACGCTCGTCAGCTATTTCGGCGGTCCCGAAACGGCTGGTTTCGGCTTTGGGCTCGGCATGGAGCGCCTTTTGCTCGTCTTAGAGGCGCAAGGCGTGGCACTCCCGCTTACTCGGGCGCTTGACGTTTATGTTGTTGTTTTGGGCGCTGGCGCAAATGTTGCAGGCTTGAAGTTAGTGCAGTCGCTGCGCGAACAAGGCTACGCCGTAGAACGCGACTATCTAGGACGCAAGATTAAGCAGCAATTCAAATCAGCGGAAGAATTTGGGGCAAAAACACTCATCACACTCGGCGAATCAGAGGTCGAAACAGACAAGATTATCGTCAAAAATAATGCGACACGAGCCGAAATCAAAACAACTTTGCGTGAAATTGAAGACAATTTTGCTCCCGTTTTTGCAGAATTGACAGCTAAATGATGAAAAAAGATAAGATTAAACTGTTTGCGATTTTATCTGGTTTGATAACGTTTGTCACATTTTATCAGATTGTCACGAAAAATCAGACTTCTAATTCAACGCTCATGCTGATTTATTGCATTGTCGCACTAATTTTCAATCGAGACAAAGCCTTTGCCAAGAATAAAGTCGCCTTGGGCATTTTCATCGTGACTTTACTTGTCTTATTTCTGAGAATTTTGCTTGCGAGGTCATGATGACAGAAAAGAAAATACAGATTTTCAGTCGCATTTTAGCAAGTTTGATGATTGTGATTAGCCTGTCAATGATTGCACATGGCAATTATAAAGGAATGAATCTTTTGTGGTTTGTCGCCCTCTATGCCGTTGCTTTTAGGAAAATCAATGCCTTTTTGGCAAGGAGTAGACTGACTCTGTTTTTGGTGCTTGTGGCGGTTGGGTTGCAGGTGTTGATGATGGTTTTGGGGAAATTATAGAGGAGAAAATATGGCATTTTGGCATAAAAAGAAAAAAGAAGAGCCTATAAGAATTGGGGAAATTGATCCAATAATTGAAGAATTTTTAAATAACTCAAATGTAAAATGGTTTGATGAGCAAAGATTAGCGATAGCTCTCTCTAACTGGGAGTTTTATAGTCAAGCTGATACGATAACGACTTTCACGCCAGATGAAGATGATACAATGCTTGCCATGCAAGTTTTTACTACTGAAAAAGGGCTGACTGATTTTTTGGCTTGGCAAGGTAAAAAAAGTAATGGAAATGTTGCACTTGACTTGGAAAAATGCTTTAATATCGCAACGCATCATCACTTGTCACCTCTTATTATCGCAACTGAAAAAGGGGCGCAACTTGATATAGACGAAGAAAAGTACCACGATTTTATATTATCTCGTGTTGATTACAGAAAGATTGATCTTTACAATGTTAATTTATTGGAAAAAATAGATTTGACGGAAATTTTACCTACAAATTTATTAAAAAAACTCTCTTATTTTATTCCTGTTGTCAAAATAAATGAGGAAAAATCATTCTTTAAAAATGCTGGTCTAACACCATTATTCACAAGTTTAGAAAATTTGGAAAAGTGGTCGCAAACAGCTGAAGCATCAGTTTGGTGTGATAATATTGACCTCGTTTATGCCTTGCCTACTAACAATCTTTCTGAAATTAATGAGACATTTGGTGCAGATAAAACGGAACACTTTATAATTGACCCTTTGACACGTAAACAAGAATTACCCGATAAATTTATCAAGAAATAAATAAAGGAGAAAAATGAAACGAACATTATACGCGGGCGCAGTCCGCTCAGAAAACATTGGACAAACAGTGACTTTAAAAGGTTGGGTGGCGCGTCGTCGTGACCTTGGTGGCTTGATTTTCATTGACTTGCGTGACCGTGAGGGAATCATGCAGTTGGTGGTCAATCCTGAGATTGTCAGTGCTGAAGTGCTTGCAACAGCGGAAAGTCTGCGCTCGGAATTTGTTATTGACGTGATGGGAACTGTCGTTGCGCGGGGGCAAGCCAATGATAAGTTGGCAACGGGGCAAGTTGAGCTTGAGGTATCAAGTTTGACAGTCCTAAATACTGCTAAAACAACGCCATTTGAAATCAAAGATGACCTTGAGGCTAGCGACGACACACGTATGCGCTATCGTTATCTCGATCTTCGCCGTCCCGAAATGCTTGCGACTTTCAAACTCCGTCACAATGTGACAAAGGCAATTCGTCATTATCTGGACGATCTTGATTTTATTGATGTGGAGACGCCGATTTTAACCAAATCGACACCTGAGGGCGCGCGTGATTATCTGGTGCCGAGTCGAATTAGCGAGGGGCATTTTTATGCGCTGCCACAAAGTCCGCAGATTACCAAACAGCTTTTGATGACTGCGGGATTTGACCGTTATTATCAGATTGTCAAGTGTTTCCGTGACGAAGATTTGCGCGGTGACCGTCAGCCCGAGTTCACACAGGTTGACCTTGAAACTTCCTTTCTTGATGAAAATGAGATTCAAGATTTGACTGAGGGCTTGATTGCCAAGGTCATGAAAGACACAAAAAACATTGACGTGAGCTTGCCGTTTCCGCGTATGAGCTATGATGAGGCGGTTAATCGTTATGGTTCTGATAAACCCGACACGCGTTTTGATATGCTGCTGACGGATGTGACGGACATCGCTAAAACTGTTGATTTCAAGGTTTTCTCACAGGCGAAAGTGGTTAAAGCAATCGTTGCTAAAAACGCTGCTGATAAGTATTCGCGCAAGGAGATTGATAAGCTGACAGAATTTGCCAAACAGTTTGGCGCTAAAGGTCTTGCATGGGTCAAATTTGATAAGGGAGAATTTGCAGGACCAATTGCTAAATTTTTGCCAGAAATTACAGATGGTTTGTCTAATAAACTTACTTTGACTGATAATGATTTGGTGTTATTTGTTGCTGATGAGTTAGAGATCGCAAATGCAACGTTGGGTGCGTTGCGCAGTCGAATTGCCAAAGAACAGCACCTCATTGACCAAACGCTCTATAACTTTCTTTGGGTTGTCGACTGGCCGATGTTTGAATGGAGCGACGAGGAGAGTCGCTACACGAGTGCTCACCACCCTTTTACTTTGCCGACTGAGGCGAGTGCGCATGAGCTTGAGGGCGATCTTTCCAAGGTGCGTGCGGTTGCTTATGACATCGTGCTTAACGGCTATGAGCTGGGCGGCGGCAGTCTGCGGATTAACCGCAAAGACCTGCAAGAGCGCATGTTCAAGGCGCTCGGCTTTAGTGAAAAGTCAGCGACTGAGCAGTTTGGTTTCTTACTTGAGGCAATGACCTACGGTTTCCCACCGCATGGCGGATTGGCGCTCGGTCTTGACCGTTTTGTCATGCTTTTAGCTGGCAAGGATAATATTCGCGAGGTTATCGCTTTTCCTAAAAATAATAAGGCGACTGACCCCATGACTCAAGCGCCGAGCTTGGTGTCGGATAAGCAACTTGATGAGTTGGCTTTAAGTATTTCTAAAAGTCGGACAAAATTAGAAAATGATTAAAACGCTAAAAAATATCTCACTTGAAAAGCTGACACAAAAACTTTCCGCCTCAATCGTCTATGCGATTTTATCGTCTGTTGCACTGAATTTCTTTTTTCAGCCGGGACACGTCTATTCCAGTGGTATCACGGGTTTGGCGCAAATTTTTACGACCCTTTCGGTCAAGCTCCTTGGCTTTAATCTACCAGTCGCTGTGACCTTGTATCTACTCAATCTCCCCTTGCTCGTCTTAGCTTGGCTCAAAATTGGCAAGCGATTCACGATTTACACCGTGATTACGGTCACGCTAAGCTCGATTTTCATTCGGATTATTCCCGAGTACACGCTTGCGACGGATCCGATTATCAACGCTGTTTTTGGTGGTGCGGTCATGGGTGCGGGTGTCGGCTATGCCCTTCGTAGCGGCATTTCCAGTGGCGGAACCGACATTATCAGCCTCTATATTCGCAAAAAAACAGGTCGTCAAGTCGGTAGCATTAGTATGATTTTCAATGCTGGTATCATGCTGATTGCGGGTATTTTATTTGGGTGGGAGTACATGCTATACTCGCTTTTGACGATT
Source organism: Pseudolactococcus hodotermopsidis (assembly GCF_011170085.1). Lineage (GTDB taxonomy): Bacteria > Bacillota > Bacilli > Lactobacillales > Streptococcaceae > Pseudolactococcus > Pseudolactococcus hodotermopsidis. The sequence goes on from NZ_BLLI01000008.1 coordinate 7,561, forward strand.
TTTGTGTCCAGTCGCGTGACGGATGCCATTTACACCAAGCAAAGAAAGATGCAAGCAACGATTGTTACCAAGCAACCAGAGACGATAACGCGCGCCCTACATGATGACTTGCACCGTGGCGTGACCGTCGTCAATTCGGCTGAAGGCGCATATAGCCACGATAATATGACAATTTTGATAACCATCATCACCCAAGCCGAATATCAAGATTTTAAGGAAATTATGAAAAAATCAGACCCAACCGCTTTCGTTTCCGTAGCCGAAAATGTGAAGGTTTTGGGGCGGTTTGTTGAGGATGAGAGTTGATGAAGGGGACTGAGACAAAAGTCCTCTAAAAAATAGGCTATGGACGATTACCATCGGAAATCGTTCTGATGTAGAGCCTGCCTTTGCAGGTCTGAAGGCTAATTTGGGCTTCAGACGATTTTCGGTTAGAGGCAAAGACAAGGTGAGACAGGAGATTGGTTTAGCTTTGATGGTGATTAATCTCAGAAAACTGATAGCGAACTGTCGGACATGGCGTAAATAAAAGAGAAAAAGCAAACTGGGCAATCAAAATTGATTAGTTTGCTTTTTTAGTTCAGTGACTGTGGTATTTTGTCCCAGTCTCTTTTTATTTTTCAAAATTCGTCTAGTATAAAACGCCAAAAATGTATAATATAGTGCTGCAAAATTGCACGGTCGTTTCATAAATTTAATTTTTCTGGAATATACATGTAAGTTGTCAATTTAATTTCTAGTTAATCTATTTCAAAAGTTATTGATTATATTTTTTAATATTTTTAAAAAAACAAGTGACTTTTCATGGATTTTCCGTTAAAAAGCAACTCTTCATAAAAAATTCCGAAAATTATGTTTTAGATTAAACTTATGAAACGACCGTGGTTTAAAATATCTCGAAAATGTCTAATAGGGACAAGCGAAAATGTCTAATAGGAAATTATCCAGTATCATTTTCATAAAAATCAAAACGACATCAAATAATCATCGAAAATGCCAACAATCTGCTCAACCGTCTCAGCTTGGTTAATCGCCACCTTAACCTTAGCTGCGCGCGGTGCGCCTTTGAGGTAGTAAGCGGCATGTTGCCGAAACTCGCGCGGGCCAATCTTCTCGCCTTTGAGCGCAGTCAAACGCGCCAAATGCACCTTGGCCGTCTCAATCTTCTCGGCTACACTTGGCTCAGGCACAAGCTCGCCTGTCGCCAAAAACTCCGCTGTTCGCTTGAGCATCCACGGATTACCAAGCGCCGCGCGCCCAATCATGACGGCATCCACGCCCGTTTCATCAATCATCCGTTGCGCGTCCTCGGGCGTTTTGACATCGCCGTTGCCAATAAACGGCACACTGACTTTGCTCGCCACTTTCCTAAGCCAAGTCCAGTCCGCTGTTCCCTCATACATTTGCACACGTGTGCGACCGTGCATGGCAATGGCAGCAGCACCACCTTTTTCGGCAGCTAGCGCATTTTCGACAGCGTACAGATGATGAGAATCCCAGCCTATCCGCATCTTGACTGTCAGTGGTAAGTTGATAGCAGATGAGACGGCAGCAACCACGTCATAAATTTTGTCGGGATCAAGTAATAAACGCGAACCCGACTCATTTTTGGTGACTTTAGGCACAGGACAACCCATGTTAATGTCAATGATGTCCGCAGTTGTATTTGCCTCGACAAATTTTGCAGCCTCGACCAATGTCGCCGCATCGCCACCAAATATCTGAATTGATAGTGGATTTGGTACACCGTCAAAGTCAAGCATTGACAAGGTTTTAGCATTGCGATGCTCAATTCCCTTGTCAGAAATCATCTCGGTTACAACCAAGCCAGCACCAAATTCCTTAGCCAAACTCAAAAAAGCCTTGTTTGAAATGCCAGCCATGGGCGCAAGGACGAGTCGATTGGCAATTGCAACGTCGCCGATTTTCCAAGGCGAATTGTATTTTTTATCCATTTGTTAGCAAGTCTTTCAAATCATTTTCAGAAAAATTGTAAACTGTTTTGCAGAATTGGCAAATTACTTCAGCCCCATGATTTTCAGCGATTAATGTGTCAACTTCACAACGACCAAGGCTAGAGATACCAGTTAAAAACCGTTCCCGAGAGCAATCGCAATGAAAAGCCAGTGGCGATTCTTCTAAAACCTTATACTGATCCTGCCCATAAATCGCATCTAAAATGGCTTTTGAGTGGTCATCTGAGCGCAAAAGTGTCGAAATGGCGGGCATTTTCTGAATCCGTTCCTCAAACGCAGCAATCTCGTCCTCAGGCGCGTCGGGCATGACTTGCACCAAAAAACCACCCGCAACCTTGACGGTTTCATCGTCATTTAGCAAAACGTTGAGTCCCACGGCAGACGGTGTTTGCTCAGAAGTTGTCAGATAATAAGCCAAATCTTCACCAATTTCGCCAGAAATCAGTGGTGTTTGCCCTGTATAAGGCGTTTTCAGCCCCATATCCTTGACGACAGAAAACCAACCATTGCCGAGCAAATCGCCAACTAGCACCTCGCCAGTCGATCCGCGCTTGTAGTCAACGTTTGGCTCTTTGATATAGCCCTTGACATTGCCACGCGTGTCGGCAACAGCAACAATCATCGTAATCGCGCCGTTACTTTGGATGCGCACGGTAATCGTATCCTCGCCTTTTTGGTTAGCCCCCAAAATTTGCGCTGCAATCAGCGTGCGCCCAAGCGCCACAGTTGAAGTCGACCAACTTTGATGACGGCGTTGCGCCTCACCAACTGTCTCCGTCGCCTCAAGTGCATAGGCACGAAAATGTCCGTTGCTTGAAATTGTTTTGATAATTTTGTCCATAGAGTCCATTTTACCATATTTTTTACACATAGAGGAAAATGTAGAATTACGATGAAAAATATAGCAATATCGTATTCAGAATATGATTGCCCCTTATTAAATTTGGAAAAATTTAGTATAATAAATTTATCACATATATTTTAGGAGAAAGCATGACAAAAACATACCTAGGCATCGACGTTGGCGGTTCAGCTATCAAATACGGCATTGTTGACGAAAAAGGAGAGGTGCTGAGTTCAAGTTCCCTACCGACTATTGATGATAAGGCGGATGTTCTGCAAAAGTTTGCTGCTATTATTCGTGAAAGTGGCAATGTCTCGGCTGTTGGTATCTCTTTTCCAGGTGTTATTCAAGGCAAGGGCTATCTGAAAACGGCGGGGGCGATTCATAGCATGTTTGGTGTTGATCTCTATGCCGAGATGTTGAAAATTACGGATAAACCTGTTGCGATTTTGAACGATGCCAATGCTGCGACCCTTGCTGAGGCTATGAGTGGTCATGCACAAGGCATTTCTGACTATATTTTGATTGTTGTTGGTACAGGTATTGGTGGCGGTATTGTTATCAATGGTCAGATTTTTGCGGGGGCAACAGGTATGGCGGGTGAATTTGGTCTTATATCACTTGATATTTATTCCGATAATGCGGCAGAAGACATTAGTTTTTCACGTCATGGTGCAACGATTGGCGGTTTGGCGCGCTATTATCATGAGATTTCAGGCGATGAGACAGTGGATGCCAAAGAAATTTTCCAAAAATATGAGGCAAATGACGACCTTGCAACTCAAGCCGTGAAACATTTCTATCAAAGTTTGGCATTCGGTATTATCAATACAATCGTCACGATTGACCCTGAAAAGGTTCTGTTGGCGGGTGGTGTGACAAATCGACCGACTTTTATCACAGAGTTGACTGCTGAAATTGCGCAAATTAAAAATAGTTTTCCACGCTATGACAGCATTGATTTTCCGAAAATCGAAGTTGCCTATCATAAAAATAACGCTGGTATTGTCGGTGCAGCCTATGCAGCTAGCCAAATATAAGAAAATGCTCGTCAGAAATCACACCTGACGAGCATTTTGTCACAAATATTTTTCAGCAATCTTGCGATCGCCCGCATAAGCTACTTTAGCGCCATTCACAATCTGAAAGGCATCCACACCTTTCCCAGCAATAATCACAGCATCACTAGCGCTCGAGGTCTCGTACAACGCTGTGCGAATTGCTGTCTCGCGGTCAACGATAATGCGCACTTCGCGCGTGATAAAACTGGCAATTTCCTGTGCAATATCAGCGGGATTCTCAAAGTTCGGGTCATCCGCCGTCAAAATCACGTCGATCTCAGGCAGACGCTCAAGCAACTCCCCAACGCCCCGTCTTCTACTCTCGCCCTTGTTGCCAGTCGTCCCGATTACCACGGTAACACGCCCCGTCTGGTGTGGCGTCACAACACTAATCAGCTTTTCCAAACTATCCGCATTATGCGCGTAATCAACGAAAACCTTGGCACCATTGGCCTGCGTCAGCACCTCCATGCGCCCAGGGACAGTTGTTTTGGCGATACCGATTTGGGTGTCTGCGAGCCTTGCTCCCAGACGAATGCTTGCAAGCGCTGCAGCCACGGCATTTTCTTGATTAAAACGACCAATTAACTGAATCTCAAATTTCTGACCAAGTGCTGAAAAGCTGAACGCCTCAGACTTAGAGATAGGAAACTCAGCCCCCTTGCCATAAAAAGCGTGGTCAGTGGTCAACTCTGATTTGACAAACTCAAAATGCGCCATCTCGGCATTTACCACCGCATAACGAGAATTGGCAAGCAACTGGCGCTTGCAGTAGAAATAATCCTCAAAAGTCGCATGCTCAATCGGTCCGATATGGTCGGGCGAGATGTTGAGAAAAACGCCGACATCGAAAGTCAGCCCATAAACGCGCGCCGTTTTGTAAGCTTGCGATGAAACTTCCATAACCAGATGTGTCATACCGTTTTCGACAGCCTCACGCATCATCCGAAACAAATCAAGACTCTCAGGTGTCGTCAGCGCCGATTTGAAAAAAGTCTTGCCGTCAAGTGTCGTGTCCATGGTCGAAAATAGGGCTGTTTTCCCACCGTTATGCGTGTCAAGTATGTTTTTAGCAAAATAAGCTGCCGTCGTTTTACCTTTTGTGCCTGTGAATGCTAATGTTTTCAGCTCATTTTGAGGCTGATTGTAAAAGTGCATGGCGATTAAACTCATAGCATGCTTGATGTTATTGACAATGAGTGCAGGAATCGCCACCTCATAGTCAATTTCGGACACATAAAAAGGAATCGCCAAATCTGTTAAAAAGTCACGTTTAAAGTTTAAACCTTTGGCAAAAAACAGCGTGCTGTCAGTCACGTCACGGCTATCATAGCTGAGTTTATCAAAAGTACAAGCAACATGACAGCTAGAAAAATACTCACCGCCAATGATGAGGTCACGGAAATTTTGGTCATTTTTAAGAATTGATACAACATTTTTCAAAGTTATCATAGGTCTATTATACCATACCAACAAGGTTAAAAAACAGCCCAGACAAAAATCGCTTTTCATCACACATGTCAAATTTTACTCTTTACAGCGAATTTTTTGGTAAAATGGTAAGAGAATGTGAATTTTTTGAAGTGTGTCTTTATAGAGTATTGAGATTTGGAGTTATTTTCAATAGGAGTAGCCACCCCAACGCCTAAGCGGTAAATCGCTAAGGCACATTGTAGATAGCAACTTCCCTAAGTTGACGTCACTTTGTCACTCAATCACTAAGGGAGTAGCCATGCCAGAATTACCAGAAGTTGAAACTGTCAGACGTGGGCTGAATAAGCTCGTTTGTGGCAAGCAAATTAGAGTTGTCAAAATCAATTATGAGCGGATGATTCAGTCAGATTTGGCGGTATTTCAAGCTTATCTGACCAATCAAATGATTTATGAGGTCAACCGTCGTGGCAAATATTTATTGTTCAATCTTGGCGAGAAAACGCTTGTCAGTCATCTGCGTATGGAGGGGAAATATTTGCGTTTTCCGAGTGCTGAAGTCCCTGATAATCCGCATTTTCATGTCTTTTTTGAGTTGAGTAGCAACGAAACGCTCGTGTATCAAGATGTCCGAAAGTTTGGCACTATGGCGCTGGTTGATACGACTGCGCTTGATGATTTTTTTGTTCGTAAAAAAATGGGTCCAGAACCAACTGAGACGGCATTTGATTTGAAAACGTTTAAGTTACGGCTCTCAGAGAGTCAAAAGAAGATTAAACCTTATTTACTTGATCAGTCTTTGGTTGCGGGTTTGGGCAATATCTATGTGGATGAGGTTTTGTGGCTAGCAAAAATTCATCCGTCTGAACTTGCGCGAAATCTGTCGCCTCAAAAAGTGGCAGTGCTCAGAAACGCTGTCATTGCTGTATTAGCAGAAGGTGTCAAACGTGGTGGTGCAACCATTCGCAGCTATAAAAATGCGCTTGGACTTGACGGGACGATGCAAGAGTATCTGAAAGTTTATGGTAAGACTGGGCAGTCGTGTGAGCGGTGTGGGACGGCTATCGAGAAGTATAAATTGTCGGGTCGTGGCACGCATTTTTGTCCAAAGTGTCAAAAATTGAAAAAAATTTGAGCATTTTGCTGAGTTTTTACGTATATTAAAGTAGACGGAAAAATGCTATAATGGGGTGTTAAGAATTTTAAAATATGATATTGAAAGCGAGCGATGTCGTCGCAAACTTTGAAAGTTAGCTTGAAATTCAAATAAAGGAGAAGAACATTGGCTAAGAAAAAGGCGAAGAATTTAGATGATATTACCAAAAAATTTGGTGAAGAACGCGACAAGGCGCTCAATATTGCGCTGAAAGAAATCGAGAAAGATTTTGGTAAAGGGGCGCTTATGCGTCTTGGCGACAAAGCGGCGCAAAAGGTTCAAGTTATGAGTTCGGGCTCGTTGGCGCTTGATATTGCGCTTGGCGCGGGTGGCTATCCTAAGGGGCGGATTGTCGAGATTTACGGACCCGAGTCCTCTGGTAAGACGACGGTTGCGCTCCATGCCGTTGCGCAGTGTCAGAAAGAGGGCGGAATTGCGGCATTTATTGATGCGGAACATGCGCTTGATCCAGCTTATGCGACGGCTTTGGGTGTCAATATTGATGAGTTGCTGCTTTCTCAGCCAGATTCTGGGGAGCAAGGGCTTGAAATCGCTGGTAAATTGATTGACTCTGGCGCGATTGACTTGGTTGTCATCGACTCAGTGGCAGCCTTAGTGCCACGCGCCGAAATTGACGGGGATATTGGTGATTCTCACGTTGGCTTGCAAGCGCGGATGATGTCGCAAGCGATGCGTAAATTGTCAGCCTCTATCAATAAAACGAAAACAATTGCCATTTTCATCAATCAATTGCGTGAAAAAATTGGCATTATGTTTGGGAATCCCGAAACGACACCTGGTGGTCGAGCGTTGAAATTCTATGCCTCTGTTCGGTTGGATGTGCGTGGTAATACGCAAATTAAGGGAACTGGCGATGAAAAAGACACGTCGCTTGGTAAAGAAACGAAGATTAAAGTCGTGAAAAATAAGGTTGCGCCACCGTTTAAGGCTGCAGAAGTTGAAATCATGTACGGCGAGGGCATTTCGCAAACGGGCGAATTGCTTAAAATTGCTAGTGACCTTGAGATTGTCAAAAAAGGTGGTTCTTGGTATTCTTACAATGACGAAAAGATTGGTCAAGGGTCTGAAAAAGCCAAGGCTTATTTGAAAGAACATCCAGAAGTTTTTGCTGAAATTGATCGCAAGGTGCGTGAGCATTATGGGATGATTGACGGGGAAACAACGGCTGACGAGCCGAAAGCTAAGGCTGATGAAAAGGCTAGTAAGGCTAAAAAATCAGCCAAAGCGAAAAAAGAAGAAGAGGCTGAAGTGCCGGAAGTCGAGATTGTTGAGCTTGAACTTGATGCGATCGAGATTGAAGAATAGAGATTGGATAGAAATAAACTCCGTTTTTACAAAAATCGGAGTTTGTTATTTTTGAAAATAAAAATAAGAATTACCAAACGATGTAAAAATTGGTATGTTTTTTGAAAAAACAATACGTTTTTTTAGTAAATGATTTTTAATGCACGTTCTTCTAATTTATCTGTCTTTGTTATAAAATAACCTAATTTGCCACAAATTTTTGATAATTTTGAAAAAAAGTGATAAAAATTACGATTTATTGTAAAATAGGTCTTTTGACTGACGACAAACTATGTTATAATTGATAACATATAAGTAACTCAACATGCGTTATGTGTACCAACACGGGGGAGATATATGATAACAATTTATACAGCGCCGTCTTGCACAAGTTGTAAAAAGGCGAAAAAATGGTTGACGGATCATGAGATTGATTACGATGAACGAAACATTATGTCAAGTCCGCTTTCGACTAACGAAGTGAAACATATTTTAGAAAAATGCGATGATGGGATTGAGTCTTTGATTTCCAGTAGAAATCGTTTTGTTAAATCTTTAGAAGTGGATTTTGAGGAGCTGTCCTTGTCAGAGGCAGTTACAATTATTTCAAAAAATCCGCAAATTTTGCGCCGTCCGATTATTATGGACAATAAACGTTTGCATATCGGCTACAACGAAGAAGAAATTCGTGCCTTTTTGCCACGTAGTGTACGTGTTTTGGAAAATGGTGGCATTCGTTTACGAAATGCGATATAAATTTTTGATTGCAAAAATCAAAACTGAGTCATTCTAGCTTACTAGAATGATTTTTTTTTGACCTAAAATATCAAAAATGCTATCAAACTAATATGTTAGTTTGACGAAAAAACTAACAATGAAAGTCTAAAAAGAGATAGATTTTTCAAAATAAATATAAATTTTCATCAAAAATAGCGAAAAACACTTGACAATCTAGTTTTGGAAGCGTATTCTATAAATAGAGTAACTGATATATCAGTTATGGGTGATTCTGCAGATTCTCCAAATGCTTGCTTTTTTCTGAATTGAAAATCAAGCCGTATTTTCCGCAATACAATTAATTTTTTTTAGGAGGGTTTCTAAATGGAAACTATTATTGGTATCCTCTTGATACTATCATTCTTTTTCATGGTTTGGTATTGTGTCAAGAACTACAATCTCATGATTGGGTTTGTCGTTATGTCAACTTTTTGGTTGGCACTCACGTTTATCGGGCATTCACTTGATCCGAGCATTGTCATGGAGGCACCGACCTCAACAGGTGATATGAGTAGCAAACTTGTTGATTTGTTGACTTATGTTTACTCGGATGGTCCCGCTAACTATGCTAAAGCTATGTTGGTCAACGTTTTCTTTGGTGCATTCTTTGGTCGTGTCTTGATGGACACAGGGATTGCTGCAACTTTGATTCGTAAAGTTGTTGAACTCGGTGGCGACAAGCCTAAAATTACCATGAGTCTGTTATGTATCGTAACGTCGGTATTATTTATGTCAATGACAGGGATTGGTCCAGTTATCTCAGTTGCCGTTATCGTCTTGCCAATCTTGATGTCACTCGGCATTCCAGCGCCAGTCGCCATGTTCGCCTTTATGGGTTCAATCATGGCTGGGGTTTTCTCAAATATGGTGCATTTCGCACAATATATCGCCATTTTCCAAACATTCAGCAAAGAGGCAATGAGCTACACTTACAATGACTACTTCACAATCGGTATTATCGGCACAATCGTGTCATTAGTCGTTGTCTTAACCGTCTCAATGTTGTCATTGAACAAGAAAAAATCTTACGCTTGGGCAGCCTCAGCTAAACAAGCAACAAGTGACGATGCGCCAATGATTTCATGGATTTCAATCGTTTTACCTGTACTGGGTCTCGTTTTATTCAAATTGCCAGTTATCTTGTGTTTCATTCTTTCAGCATGTTATGCTTTGATTACAACAGGCAACTTAAAAGGCACTTACACACAATTGTGTCGCAAATTTGCCAAATTGTTCACTGATGGTGCGATTGACGTAGCACCAATGGTTGGTTTCTTGCTTGCGCTATCAATGTTCAACAATGCAGCAACATTTGCAAAACCGTACTTTACAGCAGTAATTGGTGGCTTTGTACCAACGAGTGCTTTGGTTTTATGTCTTGTTATGGGTGTCTTGACACCGCTTGGCTTCTTCCGTGGGCCGCTTAACTTGGTTGGTGCGGGTGCTGCGATTCTATCAGTTGTGATTGCGGCGAATCCAAATATTCCAACAGCGTTCTTGTACCCTTTGTTTGCGATTACAACGATTGCACCACAACATTTGGATGTGACACAATCATGGGTTGCATGGGGCTTTGGTTACACGAAAGTATCATCAAAAGACTTTATGACAAAATCAATTCCAACAGGCTGGATTGTCGGCGCAATTCTTTGTGCTGTTGTCTATGTTTTGTATGGCAATTTAGTTTAAGGGCATCTCTAAAATCGGCTTTTGTTCATTTTCAGCAATTTTTTCATGCACCGAGTAACCGCAGGTGCAAAAATGGGCGAGTCTGAGTTTTTAGAGATACCCTTAAAATAAGCACAACTATAAAACCAAACATGAGATGTCGATGTAGTTGTTCGATAACCTGTTTGGTTTTATACGCGTTCAACTATAAAAACGGCACACAAATTTATGCTTGAATGAGTATATACTTAATAAAAATTGGAGATAATAAAATGGCACGTAAAGTAAGAATGGGAATTGACGTTGGTGGGACACATACCAAAGCAGTTGCTATTGATAATGAAACACATGAAATTGTCGGAAAAGTTCAAGTTAAAACATCGCATGATCACCCAAGTGGTGTGGCGGCTGGTGTTGTTGAATCTTTTGTGCAATGTATGGAAGAAAATGGGATTGCGCCCGCTGATGTTGTATTCGTTGCGCATTCAACAACGCAAGCAACAAATGCGCTTGTTGAAGGTGATGTGGCAAAAGTTGGGATTATTGGCATGAGTAAAGGTGGTTTGGAAGGATTCCTTGCCAAACGCCAACTGAAACTTGACAATATCCAACTGGAAGAAAAGAAACAAATTGAAATTGTCAATGAGTTTATCAAGTTAAAAGAATTGAATGAGTCAAATGCAACGGCTGCGATTAAACGTTTGGAGGGTCAAGGCGCTAGTGTTTTGGTTGCCTCAATGGCATTTGGCGTTGATGACGGATCGCCCGAAGAATTGATTCACAAAATTGCTGATGCTGACGGTATTCCAACGACTATGGCATCAGATATTACCAAACTGTATGGTCTGACACGTCGGACGAGAACGGCAGCTATCAATGCCTCAATTTTGCCGAAAATGCTTGATACAGCGACTTCAACCGAGGAATCTGTCAAGGGCGCTGGTGTTGAAGTACCGCTGATGATTATGCGTGGCGACGGCGGGGTAATGGAAATTAGCGAGATGAAAAAACGTCCTGTTTTGACAATGCTGTCAGGTCCTGCTGCCTCAGTTATGGGGTCGCTCATGTATCTGCGCGCCTCAAATGGTGTTTACTTTGAGGTTGGTGGCACAACGACTAATATCGGTGTTATCAAAAATGGTCGACCAGCTATTGATTACTCGGTTGTTGGTGGTCACTCGACTTATATCTCGTCTCTTGACGTGCAAGTTGTCGGTTGTGCGGGCGGTTCAATGGTTCGGGCAAATAAAACAGGGATTGTTGATGTTGGCCCACGTTCTGCCCATATCGCTGGTCTTGGTTATTCGGTTTACACAGATACTGACCAGATTAAAGGTCCGCGTGTTGAGTTCTTCTCGCCAAAACCTGGAGACCCAGAAGATTATGTTAAAGTCGTGATGGAAGATGGTTTTGAAGTTACGATTACAAATTCTTGTGCGGCAAATATTCTTGGCTTGGTTAGTCCAGATCATTTCTCTTATGGAAATGTTGAGTCTGCACGCAAGGCGTTCAAGGCTTTGGCAGATTATTGTGGCACAACGGTGGAAGATATTGCTGAGCAAATCATGGCGGCCTCTTATCGTAAGATTGAGCCAATTATCTCTGGCTTTGCTGAGAAATATAAATTGGAACATGACCAAATTTCCTTGGTTGGTGTGGGTGGCGGTGCTGCCTCGCTGATTACTTATTTCTCAGATAAGTATAAAGTTAAGTATTCAATTCCTGAAAATGCGGAAGTTATTTCATCTATCGGGGTGGCTTTGGCAATGGTGCGTGATGTTGTTGAACGGATTATGCCATCGCCATCGAAAGAAGACATTCGCGCGCTGAAAAATGAGGCTTTGAATAAAGCGGTTGAGTCGGGTGCAACGCCAGAATCGGTAGAAATTCATATCGAAATTGACCCACAAACCTCTAAAGTCACTGCCATTGCGACAGGTTCGACGGAAGTTAAGGCAACTGACTTGACTAAAGAAGTGACAGATGCCGAAGTGCTTGAATTGGCGGCAGAAGACATGCGCTTGAAACAAGACCAAATTAAAATTAAGACGAAAAATAACTACTTCTATATTGTCGGCGAAACAAAAGACGATAAAGAGGGACAAGCTATGCGGATTGTTGATAAAAAAGGCTTTATCAAGGTGCAACGGGCAAATGCCATGTTTGCGAGGACAACAGCTGAGTCTTATCTGGAGCAAATGGAACGTCTTTGGGATGATATGGCAGTTTACCAAACGGAGTTGATTGCACGACCAGACTTTTACTTGTGTATTGGTGCGCGTGTCATGGACTTCTCGGCGACTGATTTTGAACAACTCACATTATTGACTGATTTAGAAGTGTCAATGCTTGAACCAACAGAAGAGGTATTGATTGTTGCCGCAAATATTAGCCAAACTTAAAGCCTATACGGGCAAAAGTACTTTTGAGAAGTTGAATGATTTGGTCAAACCTCAGCCAGCAGTGAAGGCTGAGGATGCCGATGATAAGGAACTTTGGAAGATGCTGACTGATTTATTGCCGATTTCGGATAATGTTTGGGGTGAGGTTGCCTTTACTAAGGAATTGTTGAAAAAGAAAATTTCACCCGACTTGAAAGCAGAAATGATTGTCAAAGCAACGGCAGCAGGCGAGTTTATGGCTGAAAAGTGTCAAGCCAAATATCCGAATTTGTCAATTGAAGAAATTGTCAAGGCGGAAGGTTTGGTGCTGACTTATCATGCGGAGGAAAAAATTGGCGAACGTATTTTATTTGCTATGTATACGCCGCCAGATAAAATCGTTGTCATGAAAAATCCGATTATGGAAATTGTCAAAGCCATGCCGCATTGGAAAAGTGAAAATGAGATTAAGGCGATTGTCCTAGCGCATGAACTTTATCATCATTTGGAGTGTTCCGAGCCGAGTACTTATACGCAAAGTGAGCAGATTGTACTTTGGAAGTTACCGTTTTACGAAAGTAAGTCGCAGGTGCGTGCTTTGAGTGAAATTGCTGCCATGGCATTTAGCAAAAAGATGAACGGTTTGGCATTTTCACCAGCGTTACTTGATATAGTGTTATTTTATGCCTATAATCCGCAAGAGGCAAGAAAGATGTATCAAGAAGTTTTGGGGTTTAGTTTAAGAAAGGAAAGTTAAAATGTTTGGAATCATATCAGGGATATTGTTACTTGCCACTTTTTTGGTTTTAGTGGTTTATTGTATGAAAGGTAAGAATCTGCTCATTGGGTTTTTAGTTGCTGCAGTTGCGTGGTGTGTCATTGGTTTAGTGCCAATGCAAACGGTGGTTACGACCATTTTCCAAGACTCAGTTGCAGCTTATGGTGGAACAATCGCTGTTATTGTCTTTGGGGCTTGGTTTGGTCGCGTTCTTGTTGATACGGGAATTGCTGGTTATATTATCAAAAAAACAGTTGAATTGACTGGCGATAAGCCGTTGGTTACGACTTTACTTATCAACATTGTTTGTATGTTAATTTTTACCAGTGCCTTTGGTGTTGGTTCAGTTATGGCAATCGGGATGATTATTTTGCCTATTTTGATGACACTTGGAATAGACAAAAAAATTGCTGCGGGTGCTTATATGCTTGCGGTAGCGGGTGGTATGTGGTTAAATATTGCTTATGTGAGTCAATTTTTCGCTGTTTTTCCAGGAATTAAATATGACAATAGTTATATTCGTTTTGGAGCAATCGCGACAGGTATTCATTTGGCTATTTTGGTGCTTTATATTTTATTTAACTACGGTTTTTCTAAGAAGAAAAAAGTTCGTGCTTGGGCAGTCGCAAAACCAATGAGTGAGACAGACTTGAAAGGTTATGTTGTCATCGTGCCATTTGTGCCAATTGTTACAGTGGCGTTATTAAAATGGCAACCTGTTCCTGCCTTTTTAATGGGAATTTTCTTGGGCTTACTCCTAACTGGCAATTTGAAAAATTATAATTTAGCTGTTGCCAAAGTTCAAAAAACGTTATATGACGGCGTAGCTGATAGCGGTCTATTGATTGGGATGTTGTATAGTGTTAATATTTTCCAAGCTGCAGCAAAACAAATTGCACCTTTATTGCAAGATTTGTTGGCAGATTTCATTCCAAATTCGCCAGTTATCATCTTGATTGCCTTTTGTATTTTAGCACCGCTTGCCTTGTTCCGTGGGCCACTGATGATTTGGGGTTCTGGAATTGCGCTAGCAACGATTTTACAAGCTATGGGAACATTTGACGAGTCATTTTTGTTCATTATCTTTATGATTCCACCTGTGTCAATTGTGGCATCTTCTTGTCCGACACAATCATGGACAATGTGGGCATTGAACTTTACAAAAGTTGATACCAAGGAATATATTAAGACAAATTTACCATGGGCATGGGTGCTTACGGTGGCTTGTTTATTAGTTGGCTATTTTGTTTATTATCTGTAAAATAACATGGAAAATTATGAATTGATTGATGCCGAAACTAAGACTTGTGATGCTGCGTTCTTTTTAGACTTGATTGCGCACAGTCCTGCGCGAAAACTTTCGCTTGATGAAAAAATGGCTATCATTGAATCCTGTCAAGCGGCAGCTATTAGTCAATTTGAAAATTTAATCGAGTTGTCTCCTTTGTCGCATATTAAAAATTTAGGTTTTAAATTAGTAGAAGATGTGGCAATGGAAAATGTGCCAGTCTTTGCACTATGTCATTCGGCAGAAAAGAAGCTAACTTTGAATGCTAAAATGATTGAAAAAGTTGAGCAAAGACTTCAAAATTTTGCTAAAAGAGATGAAAAATGGGCAGTCAACATCAAAATTGTTGTCTTATGGCATGAATTATTTCATATGTTAGAAGAAAATGACCCGACAATTTATACGCGTAACGCATGGATTGAAAAAAAGTTTTTCAATCGCGTCAAAAAAGTACCGCTAGAGTGTGCAAGTGAAATTGGCGCTATTTACTTTTCAAAAATAGCGACTAACTTACCTTTCAATCCAAGGGTATTTGAATTATTGGCTTAGAAAATAATAAGAGGTAAATAAGTGGGAATTAAATTAAATAGAGGGTTATCTTGTCAAATTAGCGAACTTGCTAATATGGATGTGCAATTAACCAAGAAAAATTTTGAACAGTTGAAAGAAAATACAAGTGAGATGCCACAATGGATTCATTTTGGTGGTGGCAATCTTTATCGTGGTTTTCACGCTGAAGTCGCACAAGAATTGATTAATCAAGGCAAACTTGAAACGGGTGTAATCGTTTGTGAGACTTATGATGAAAATATCATTGATGAGGCTTATTATCCTTATAATAACGCCATTTTAGAAGTGATTATGCACGAAAATGGCGAGCTTGAAAAGAAATTGTTACAGTCAACAGCAGCAGCTTATTATTGCAATCCAGATCGTCCTGCAAGTTATGAGGCGGTTAAGGCGATTTTTGAAAATGCGAGTTTGCAATTTGCGACGTTTACGATTACCGAAAAAGGTTACAATCTGACCGATATTAACGGCAATTATACAGCAGTTGTTGAAAAAGATATTATTGAAGGACCAGATTCAGCTGAGCATACCATGGCGATTGTGGCAAGTCTCTTACTGGCACGTTTTAATGCGGGTGGCATGCCGATTGCCATGGTCACAACGGATAATTTCTCGCAAAATGGTCAGAAATTCCAAAACAGTATTTTGGGAATTGCTAAGGGGTGGGTAGCACAAAATCATGCACCACAAGCCTTTATCAATTACTTAGAAGAAGATAAAAAAGTGAGTTTTCCATGGTCAATGATTGATCGAATTACACCCAATCCATCTGAAAGTGTAAAAATTGCGCTTGAAAATGACGGTTTTGAAAATCTTGACTTAATTCATACACCAAAAGGCACGAATATTGCACCATTTGCCAATACGGAAGTTTGTCATTACTTGGTTATTGAGGACAGTTTTCCTAATGGTCGTCCTGAGCTTGAGGCGGCGGGCGTGATTTTGACGAATCGTGACACGGTAGATAAGGCGGACACGATGAAAGTGACGACTTGTTTGAATCCGCTGCACACATCGCTTGCTATTTTTGGCAACCTGCTAGGTTTTACATCAATTTCTGGTGAAATGACAGATGCTGATTTGGTGGCGCTTGTCAAAGAAGTTGGTTATGTTGAGGGCTTGCCAGTTGTTGTTAATCCTCAAATTATTGACCCGAAAGTCTTTATTGATGAGGTAGTAGGCAAGCGTTTGGTCAATCCAAATATTCCAGATACACCGCAACGCATTGCAGCTGATACATCGCAGAAAGTTGCGATTCGCTTTGGCGAAACAATTAAGAAATATGTCGCAAGTGATGTCTTAGATGTTTCTGAATTGACGTTTATTCCACTGACTTTAGCTGCTTGGGTTCGCTATTTGCTTGGTGTTGATGATAGTGGAGAATCTTTTGTCATAAGTCCAGATCCATTGCTTGCTGATTTGCAAGCGCAATTAAGTGGCGTGACTTTAGGTAATATAGGCGATTTACATGAAAAAGTGGCACCGATTTTGCATAATGAGAAAATCTTTGGTGTGGATCTGTATGAGGCAGGGCTTGGCGAGAAAATCGAAGGCTTTATTGCTGAGTTAATTGCTGGACCAGGTGCTGTCCGTAACACTTTGCATGATTTGCTGAATAAATAATGATTGAGGAGATTTTACGAAATGGAAATGACTTTTAGATGGTATGGCGCAAATGAAGAAAAGATAAAATTATCTGACATTCGTCAAATACCAGGCTGTAAAGGAATTGTTGGGACTTTGATGGATATTCCTGTTGGCGAAGTTTGGCCAAAGGCGCGCATTAAAGCCTTGAAAGAAGAAATTGAGGCGGCAGGTTTAACGCTGAAAGTGATTGAAAGTGTCAATATTCATGAAGACATCAAAATGGGTGTGCCGTCGCGTGATAAATGGATTGAAAACTACAAAACGACGATTCGCAATCTCGCTGAATTTGGAATTGAAGTGATTTGTTATAATTTTATGCCTGTATTTGATTGGTTGAAAACAGATTTAGATTTCAAATTGGCAGACGGTTCGTCAACTTTGTCGTTTGTTACCAAAGATTTGCCCGCCTCACCAGAGGAATTGATTCAAAACATGGCAGATGGTGCTGAGGGTTTTAGTTTACCAGGTTGGGAGCCTGAACGTTTGGCGCAATGTAAGGCCTTATTTGATTTTTACAAAAATATTTCTGATGATGATCTGCGTGCTAACTTTAAATATTTTATAGAGGCGATTATTCCGACTTGTGAAGAAGTTGGTGTGAAAATGGCTTGTCATCCAGATGATCCGCCGTATAGCGTTTTTGGCTTGCCACGCATGGTCAAAAACCGTGATGATTTGGACTGGATGATGAACGCAGTTGATTCAGCGTTTAATGGTATTACTTTGTGTACAGGTAGCATTGCTGAAGATCCTGCCAATGATGTGGTTGCGATTTTGGCTGAATTTACTAAACGTGGTCGGATTCCTTTTGCTCATGTGCGCAATATCAAATTTACTGATGTTGCGGCAAAAGACTTCTATGAGGCACCGCATTTGTCAAGTGATGGCTCGCTTGATATGTATGCGATTATGCAAGCCCTGCATGACAATGGTTTTGACGGCTACATTCGCCCAGACCATGGTCGCATGATTTGGGGCGAAACAGGTCGCCCAGGCTATGGTTTATATGACCGCGCGCTCGGTCTGACCTACCTCAATGGCTTGTGGGAGGCGCTTGAGAAGAAATAAAATAACTTAATATATCCCGAGACAGATGAAAATTTGTGTCGGGATATATTGCTAGATTAGAAAACGAGGAAAGCGATGTTTTTAGATAAAGATTTTGTATTGAAGAATGATTTTGCCAAGGAATTGTACCATGATTATGCGGCGAAACAGCCGATTATTGATTACCATTGTCATTTAGAACCAAAAGAAATTTATGATGACATCAAGTTTGAAAATATCACGCAAGCGTGGTTGTATGGCGATCACTATAAATGGCGTTTGATGCGTGCCAATGGTGTGCCAGAAAAATTGATAACAGGAAATGGCTCAGATTATGATAAATTTCTAGCCTTTGCTGAAAGTTGTGAAAATGCTATCGGTAATTCAGTTTACGTTTGGACAAATTTGGAATTAAAACGTTTGTTTGATATTGACGACGTTTTGACTGCTGAAAATGCGCCGATGATTTGGGAAAAAGTCAATCAGAAGATTACCGATGGCACGATGAGTGCGCGTCAGCTCATCAAAAATGCGCATGTTAAAGTCATCTGTACGACAGATGATCCTGCAAGTACGCTTGACTATCATCAAAAATTGGCAGCAGAAGAACAAGCATTTAAAGTTTATCCGACTTTCCGTCCTGATAAGGCTTTCGCCATTGGTACGTCTGCTTTTGCGGGAAATATCAAAGAACTGTCAGAGGTATCTGGTATAACAGTTAAAAGTTTTGCTGATTTGATCCAGGTTTTGGAAGAACGAATCGACTTTTTCCACAGTGTTGGCGGTCGTTTGTCTGACCATGGCTTTAATCCATTTCCAGTTAAACAAGCGCCGATTGAAGTGGTTGAAGGCATTTTTACTAAGGCCTTAAATGGCGAAACTTTGACTGCTGATGAAATTGAGTTTTATTCATCTGAATTGATGTTTAATTTGATGAAATTGTATCAAGCTAAAGATTGGGCGGTTCAGCTGCATTTACAAGCGACACGGAGTAATTCGACGAAATTGTTCAATGAAGTTGGCGTAGATGTTGGCGGCGATGCGATTGCTGACGGTTTTATTGAGGCGGCAGTTCAGAGCCTTTTTGACCGTGTCGAGCTTGCCTGTGGCTTGCCAAAAACAATTTTGTATTCGCTCAATCCTAAAGACCACATCTCGCTTATCGCTTTAATGGGTGCTTTCCAAGGTGGTCAAAAAGGAAAGATTCAGTATGGTTCTGGTTGGTGGTTCAATGATAATTATTCTGGCATGCGCAAGCAAATTGTTGATTTGGCTGAAGGAGGCGTACTCGGTAATTTTGTCGGCATGTTGACTGACTCGCGTAGTTTCTTGTCTTATCCACGTCATGAGTATTTCCGCCGTATCTTGTGTCAAGTTATTTCTGAATGGATGGAGGACGGTCAATTACCAGCAGACAGCAAATTGATTGGACCGATTGTCGCTAATATTGCTTATGGCAATGCAGCCACTTACTTTGGCTTTGATTTGCCGAAAGAGGTGTGAGTATGATTAAACTTGAAAATGAGCAATTTTTAGTTGAAATTTCAGAAAAAGGTGCAGAATTACAGAAAATTTTCAGCAAAGAAAATCAGATTGATTATTTATGGGATGGCACGCCTGAAGTTTGGGCAAAACATGCGCCAGTTCTCTTTCCATCAATCGGCAAGTCAAACAACGACCAATATACGCATAAAGGCACGACTTATGATATGCCACATCACGGATTTGCGGGAGAATTTGATTTCACGGTTCTTGAAAATTCGGCAACAAGTGTGACTTTAAGTCTATGTGATAATGACAGTACTTTTTCACGTTTTCCCTTTCATTTTGAGTTGATATTGCGTTATAGCTTGACAAATACTGGGCTTGCCACGCATTACACGGTTAAAAATTTGACTGATGAAGTCATGTCATTCTCATTGGGTGCGCATCCGGGTTTTCAAGTACCTTTGGGAAATGATGGCAATTTTGAAGATTACGTTGTGTCATTTGAGCCGACAACTGTTGTTTTAAAACGCTTTGAATTTGTAATGACACCCATGCCACATCGTAGTGGCGTTAGTTTAACGTTTGATGCTTGTGTTGACGGCAAAATCGCTTTGACACGTGATATTTTTGAGAACGGTTTGATTGTTTTTGACAATCCTGAGATAAAGTCTGTCACGCTATCAAGTCCAAAATCGGCGCATTCAGTTACAGTTGATACAACAGACTTTCCTTACTTTTGTTTGTGGACACAGACGAGTGACAAGGCTAATTTTGTCTGCCTAGAACCATTTTACGGTATCCCAGATATTTATGAAAAAAGTGCTGAATTAATCGTAAAAGACGGCAATTGTATCTTAGTGCCAAATTCTCAAAAAGAATTTCATACTGTCTTTTCATTTAAGTGATTCATTGCCCAAATCGTGTTTAAAATATGCTATAATAACAAGTATATTAATGAAAGGCAAGGTCAACCGATGAAATATACGAGTTTACAAGAGCAAGCTTATGAAACTATTCTGCATAAGATTATCTACTCAGATTTTGCGCCAGGACAAAAAATTTCCGAAAAAGAACTAGAAAAAATCTTAAAAATCGGGCGAACGCCGATTCGTGAGGCGTTGGTTCAGTTGAGAAAGCAAGAATTGATTGATGTTGTACCGCAAAGTGGCACTTATATTTCTAAAATTAACTTGAAATCTGCTGATAATGCGCGTTTTACACGGGAGCAGTTAGAGCGGCGCGTGATGGCTGAGTGTATTACGCAGATTGATGAGGAGGGAAAAAAAGCGCTGCTTTATATTATCGAAAAGCAACGTGAGGCAGCACTTAGTCGCAACAAGCGTGACTTCTTTTTCTTTGATAATATTTTCCATAAAACTTGTTTTGAAATTGCGGGGCGCGAGGAAATTTGGAATTGGTTGACAGCAAACAGTATTCATCTGGATCGCTTTAGGTGGCTACGGGTCGCTATTGAGGAAATGGACTGGGATGGCATTATCAAACAGCATCAGACGATTATTGACACGATTTTGAGCAAAAATATTGACGAGATGGACTTTATTATGACCTTACATCTTCACATGATGTTAGATGAAAAAGATTTCGTTATTTCTAAATATCCAGAATATTTCTTGTAACAAGAAAGGGACACATATGACAACATTAGACACACGCTATGCGCACAGTCCCAAGGACATTGCGCGCTTGAATACAGCGGAACTCCGCGAGGAATTTTTGGTCGAGCAAGTTTTTGTTTCGGGCGAAATTAAGCTCACATACACGCACAACGATCGCATGATTTTTGGTGGCGTAACACCCACAACGCAACCTTTGGAGATTGTGTTAAACAAGGAACTTGGCGTTGCTTATTTCCTAGAGCGCCGAGAACTCGGTGTGATTAACATCGGCGGTGCGGGCAAGATTACCATTGATGGCAAAACTGAATCTATGGTCAAGCAAGACGGCTACTACATTGGCAAGGAAACCAAAGAAGTGATTTTCGAGTCTGATGACCCCGAAAATCCTGCGAAATTTTATATCAGCTCAACTCCAGCCCAAAAAAAATATCCCAACGTCAAAATTGAGATTTCAGAAATTAAACCGATGAAAACGGGCGCAAGTGAGGCCATGAACGATCGCAACATTTACCAATATATCCATCCAAATATCTGTGAAAGTTGCCAACTTCAAATGGGGTATACGATTCTTGAGCCTGGCAGTTCTTGGAATACCATGCCGTGCCACACGCATGAACGGCGAATGGAGGCGTATTTGTACTTCGATTTTGACGAAGAACAGCGAGTTTTTCATTTCATGGGCAAACTAGACGAAACCAAACATCTGATTGTTGCGCCAGACCAAGCCGTGATTTCGCCGAGCTGGTCAATACACAGCGGCGTTGCGACAACAAATTACAGTTTTATTTGGGCAATGTGTGGCGAAAATATCACCTATGATGATATGGATTTTGTGGCAACTAAGGATTTGAAGTAGGACAAAAAGTGTTAATGAGCGTTCAGCACCGTAGGAAAATAGGAAATTTTAAGGTTCTGCGCTCGCGCAGGTTCTAAAATTTGTCTTTTTCCCTAGGTGCTGCTCATTAAAAACTGGATTAGACAAAAAGTGTTAATGAGCGTTCAGCACCGTAGGAAAATAGGAAATTTTAAGGTTCTGCGCTCGCGCACCCAACGCCTAAGCGTTAAAACGCTAAGGCACGTTGTGTGTAGCTACTTCACTAAGCGCTAAAGCGCAAAGTGAGTAGTCAGGGTTCTAAACTTTATCTTTTTCCCTAGGTGTTGCTCATTAAAAACTGGATTAGAAAGGTTATCAGATGGAATTTTCATTAGAAGATTATAAATTAGACGGAAAAATTGCCCTAGTAACAGGTGCAACTTATGGTATTGGCTTTGAACTTGCCTCAGCGCTCGCAAAAGCTGGCGCAACGATTGTTTTCAACGACTTGAAACAAGAATTTGTGGCTAAGGGCATCGCAGCCTACAAAGCAGAGGGCATCAAGGCTTACGGCTACGTTTTTGACGTGACAGATGAGTCGGCAGTCCAAGCAGCTATTAAGCAAATCGAGGCAGAAGTTGGTGTTATTGATATTTTGATTAACAATGCGGGTATTATCAAACGTATCCCGATGATTGAGATGAGTGCAGCGGACTTTCGTCAAGTCGTTGATGTTGACCTAAATGCGCCATTTATCGTAGCAAAAGCGGTCATTCCAAGTATGATTGAAAAAGGTGGCGGGAAAATCATCAATATCTGTTCGATGATGAGCGAACTCGGTCGCGAGACAGTCAGCGCCTACGCAGCTGCCAAAGGTGGTTTGAAGATGTTGACGAAAAATATCGCCTCCGAATACGGCCAATACAATATCCAATGTAATGGTATTGGCCCGGGTTATATCGAAACGCCACAAACTGCGCCGTTGCGTGAGAATGGTCATCCATTTAACGATTTCATTTTGGCAAAAACGCCCGCTAATCGTTGGGGAACGACCTATGATTTGGCAGGTCCGACTGTTTTCTTGGCATCTAAGGCATCAGATTTTGTTAATGGGCATGTTTTGTATGTTGATGGCGGGATTTTGGCTTATATTGGGAAACAACCTTAGAATTAAGAATTTGATACAGTCGCAAACCTTCGTAAGAAATTAATTTAAAGTTTAAAGATAGGAGAAAAGTGATGAAAAAACAAGAAATTTTGAATAAATTAGAGGCAGCAGGCGTGATTGCGGTTGTCCGTGGTAGTAGTAAAGATGAGGCTGTGAAATCTTCACACGCGCTTGTTGCAGGCGGGATTGTGGGTCTTGAAGTGACGTATACTGTGCCAAACGCTCAAGAGGCGATTGCGGAACTTGCGGTTCAATACAAAGGCGATGAAAAAGTTGTCGTGGGTGCGGGGACTGTGCTTGATGCAGTGACGGCTCGTCTTGCCATTATGGCTGGGGCAGAATTTATTGTCAGTCCGACTTTTGATTTGGCGAGTGCTGAAATCTGTAATCTCTATCAAATTCCTTACTTGCCTGGGTGTATGACCATTACTGAGATGAAAACAGCGCTCAAAGCAGGTGTGGATATTATCAAACTTTTTCCTGGCAGTGTGTATGGACCGAGCATTGTGTCTGGTTTCAAGGCGCCGATGCCGCAGCTTAATATTATGCCAACTGGCGGTGTTTCGCTGGAAAATATGGCGGATTGGTTCAAGGCTGGTGTTGTGGCTGTCGGGGTTGGTGGCAATCTTCTAGCACCCGCAGCGACAGGTGATTTTGACGGTGTGACAGCGATTGCTAAACAATACGCTGAAAAATTTGCAGAAATTTCTAAGTAAGTGGGTAGGCGAAAATGAAAATTGTAACCTTAGGCGAAATCATGGCGCGCTTTTCGACGACTGCGGGGAATCGTCTTGCGCAAGCTGAACACTTTCAAGTTGTTTACGGTGGTGGCGAGGCAAATGTGGCGATTTCGTTGGCGAATTTTGGGCATGAGGTCGCATTTGCTAGTAAAGTGCCAGAAAATCCGCTTGGCGAGGCGGTCAAACGTCATCTTAATAGCTATGGTGTCTCGACTGAGTTTCTGTTAAAGGGTGGGTCTCGTTTGGGAACTTACTATATGGAGGCGGGTGTCGGAGAGCGTGGCGCAGCTGTTTTCTTTGACCGCGCAGGCTCAAGTTTTGCTGAGATGCTTGAAATTGAGTGGGAGTTGGCTGAGATGTTCAAGGGTGTTGACCTTTTTCACATTTCAGGTATTGCACCGGCAGTTTCATTAAAATGGCGTGAGTTGACACTTGAGCTTGTCAAAGCAGCCAAATCTGCGGGGTGTCAAATCAGTTTTGATGTGAACTATCGTGGCAAAATGTGGACACAGGCTGAATGTGGTGCTGTGATTCAAACAATTTTGCCCTATGTTGATTATTGCTCGGCTGGTCATATGGATGCGCTTTATTTGCTGGGGATTCCAAAAGCACCCGAAGAAATTTCTGATAAATTGGTTTATTATTATGAAAAAATGTCAGCCTTATTTCCAAATATCAAGCTCTTTTATGCGACGAAACGTGAGGTTATCAGTAGTAGCCATAACAAATTGACAGGTCATATTTGGTCGAAAACTGATGGTATTTTCACATCGAAAACGCATGATATAACACCAATTGTTGACCGTGTTGGCGGTGGCGATGCTTTTTCTGGTGGTGTCTTGCATGGTTTGTTATCAGATTGGTCGCTACAAAAAACGATTGATTTTGGGACGGCTGCCTCAAGTTTGAAACATACGATTCACGGTGATACCAATCAATTTTCAGAAAAAGAAGTCCTTGATTTTGCAAGAAGTGGTTCGGGTGCGATTCAGCGATAGAATAATTTAATTTGATTGGCATAAATAGGAGTTCGTAAAATGTCTGCTAAAGCTAGAAGTCCGCATTCTTTAAATCGAATCATCAACACTTTTTATATTGTGCTGATCATGCTAATTATCATTTTTTCCTTACTTTTTTCTAGTCTGACGACTTCTCGGGAAATTGGGATGACGACACATGAAAATGCGGAAAATACGCTGAATGATAAATATCACACGATTAATAAAACCTTTGATCAACTGTTTGAACAGCTTGTGTTTTTAAATAACAATCCGAATCTCTCCGACATTATCAACGGTAAAGAGGGGGCGCTCAAGCAAGCGGTTACCATGAATGCCAATATCAGAAGTCTTTATTATCGTTTTCAAGATGTTCTGAGTTCGGTTTATATCAATATCAATGGTGGCGAATTTTACTTTTCGGGTGGGGCGATTACTCAGCCTTTGAATGCCATTGATTACACTGATTTTTTTGCTCACACCAGTATTGGTGCCCAGTATTTTTGGCTTGATCGGACACAAAATCCTTTTTCGACAGCAGATGAACCTAAAATTGCAATGGGAAAGACCATTGGTACGCTTGATTCTGAGGCGAATGGTGTGATTATTTTTAATCTGAAGTCTGACATGATTTTGGAGTTACTAAATGACGGACATATTACTGAAAATGGTGGGCTGTTTCTTATTAGCGAGACAGGTGATAGTTATCCTAAGCGTTCGACTATTCCTAAGGCGGTCTTGAAACATGATAAAACGGGCGATTACAATCTGACGATAAATGGGATGCGTTATTATACCTTATCAAAAAAATTTGAACTCAATGATTGGCGTTTGATGGCGGTTTATCCGCAAATTGATTTGCAAAATAATCGAACAGAATATTTGAAATTTGCTAGTATATTGATGCTTTTTTTGGCTATTATTGGCACGATAATGACTTTTGGTATTGGGCGTTTGATTTCTAAGCCGATTCAACAATTTGCGACACAGATTGAAAATACGAGCATTACCGAGAGTCATTCAGCGCTTTATTTAGATAAGAAATATTTCAAAGAACTTTCTATTTTATATCAAAGTTTTAATAAAATGATGCTTAAAAATGAGCAATTGATGGCAAAAAACCAAGAAAATATGACCGAGCGCAATAAACTTGAAATTGAGCTGTTGCAGTCGCAAATCAATCCGCATTTTCTGTATAACACTTTATATTCTATCCAATCGTTGAGCGATTTAGGCATGAATAAGGATGCGGCTTTGATGACGAGGGCGCTAGCAGATTTTTATCGGCAAGGCATTAGTGATAGTCAGATTTTGATTGACTTGCGAACGGAAATCAGTCATTTGCAAAACTATTTGACGATTATGAAATATCGCTATGGAGATCGTTTTACCTATAAAATTACTGTTGTTAATGATGAGATTTTAGCGCTGAAAATTCCCAAAATCTCTTTGCAGCCAGTGGTGGAAAACGCCATTTACCATGGTATGAAAGAAACCAATGAGCTAGGGCTGTTGCTTATTGAGTTGAAGGAGGTTTCGCAGGGTATTTTGATTACTTGTAAGGATAATGGTCATGGGATTCCTGATGAGAAAATTGTCCGCATTAACGAAGAAATTAATCGTCCAGACCGCGGTGGTGCACGGATTGTTGGGATTGGCTTGCGCAGTGTGAATCATCGAATTAAGAAATATTTCGGTAATGACTATGGGCTGTGGGTTGAGCCGTGCGCAAGTGGTGCGCTGATTAAGATTGTGATTCCCAAAGAAAGTTATCTTGAAGTTCAAATAGGAGTAAAATGAGAAGTTTATTAATTGTTGAGGATGAGTGGATTATCCGCAAAGCCTTGGTAGGACTACCTTGGTCATTGATTGGGGTTGAACAGGTGTACGAGGCAAGTGACGGGCAACTTGGCTTGAAAATGGCACTTGAACAGCAACCAGAAGTGATTATTACAGATATTAATATGCCTTTTCTTGACGGCATTGCCATGGCGAAACAGGTTGTTGAAAATCTTGCGTGTCAGATTATTTTTCTGACGGGTTATGATGAGTTTACTTTTGCGCAAGAGGCGGTTAAACTAAAGGCATTTGACTATATTTTGAAACCTGTTGACCAAGATATTTTATTGCCTCAAGTAGAAAATGCTTTTTGCTTGATTGAGGAGGAGCGACTGGCAAAACTTGCTATGCAAGAGTTTCAGGACAATCATGCGATTTTTGAGAGTGGCAATTTCAAAAATGGCTCTTTGATTGCTAAAGCTGTGACTTATATTGATGAACATTATGCGGATGAGGATATTTCTTTGCAAAAGGTTGCCGATGAAATTCATGTCTCGCATCCTTATTTGAGTAATTTGTTTAAGCAAGAAGTTGGGAAAAATTACACGGAATATATCTTTGAATGTCGGATGAAAGTGGCTTATCGTTTACTTGAAATGACGAGCGAAAGTATTACTGATATTGCTATGATGACTGGGTTTAATAATGCAAATTATTTTTCGAGTTGCTTTAAAAAGTGGCAAAATGTGTCGCCCAAACAATTTAGAAATCAAGTTCGTGAGTTACGGAAAATTTGAATGATGTGTTTATGGTAGTATAAAATGGAGGCTGGGACAAAAGTCGAAAATTAGCATAATTTAGCTAATTATAAAATAGAAGAACCGCATGAAATCAATGTTTTCATGCGGTTTTTCTATTTTTTTGATTGACAATGACGCATTTTAATTTCCTTACCATTTTCAATGTGAAAAGCCTTGCCCTCGTGATTGGCAATCGTGACGTGCTCAAATAGGAAATTTTGTACATTTTCAAGATAAAACCCTTGTTGTTTCATCTCAGAAAGACCAGTCATCATGGCAGGTAGAGCTGCAAGGGCCTTATCTTTCATGGCAATGTCAATCTGCTGAAATGTGATGTCTGAAATCGGTTGTTCTGCTAAACCACAGATGAAACCAGCTGCGGCATGAACATTTCGCGCCGTGATATTGGCAAAATGAATGCGCTGAAAACAAGGTGTATACGCATCAATCGGATAAGGCGTTTTGTCCCAAACGTATTTTTTATTGCCGTTAGGACCGCAGAAATAGTAAAGATTCATGACAAAAGGACAGATAACTTCTGTCATGATAATGTTGCTAATGCGAATATCCTCAACCGTGCCACCACGACCACGCCGAGATTTGAAACGAAAACCGCGATCTGTTTGATTGAAAATACAATTTGTGATGACGACATTTCTAATATCGCCACTCATTTCACTGCCAATCACGATTGCGCCGTGTCCGTGAACCATGGTGCAATTACTAATCGTGATATTCTCGCAAGGTTGCTTGTCAGCTATCGTTTCAGTTCCTGATTTGATGACAAGACAATCATCGCCGACATCAATATGGCAGTTGCTGATACGGACATTTTGACAAGAATCTGGGTCAATGCCGTCAGTATTTGGCGAATCGGTAGGATTTTTTATCGAAATATTATCAATCGTGATATTCTGGCAAAGAATGGGATTGACCGTCCAACTTGGCGAATTAATCAGCTGAACATCGCGAATTGTTAGGCGATTTGATCGTTCAAAACTGATAAGTTTAGGACGTGGTAACTTGAGTTCTGTTGGGTGATTGCGCTGTTTATCCCACCACAAATAGCCATTGCCGTCAATCGTCCCAAAGCCTGTAATCGCAATATTTTCCAAATCTTTACCGTAGATACAAGAGGCATGAACTTGCTGATTAACACCTTCCCAACGAGAAAAAACAGGCGGATAATCTTCAGGTTTATCGCTAAATTTCAGCACAGCACCAGATGCTAGATGTAGCTCAATATGACTTCTTAGGAAAATAGCACCTGTCTGAAAAACGCCACTAGGAATAATTACCCGACCACCACCAGATTGTGAGGCTAGTGAAATTGCTCTTGCAATCGCATTTGTTGCACTGGGGGAATTTTCGTCTAAAAAATCTGTTATCACATAATCAGTCATTGCTTTTCCTCATTTTTTTAGTTATTTAAGCATAAAAAGTCAACACTTTTGCCTATTTTTCGACATTTTGTCGCTTTTATACTTTAAACGAGTATAGCGTAATTTAAAGTATTAAAAGACAAATATTTTAAGCTATATTTCTAATATTTTAAGAGCATTTCTAAAAACTACTTTTGTTTACACGTTGTAATTCTTAAATTTTTATAGTTTCAGCATAAAATTTTTGTAGTGCCATGTAAGCGTTTTCTGTTATGCTAGTAACAGAGTTAAAAAGAAATATAAAATGATGAAAGGAAGTTTTATGAAAACAGAAGCGCTGACTAACAAACAAAAGTTTCAAAAAGCACCGTATCTGCTGTTATTGCCATCGTTTGTTTTAATTGCTGGCCTGCTCTTTTTTCCAATGGCGCGTATTTTTTATTATAGTTTGCAAAACTATGATATTTCAGCACCATTTTACGATTCATTTGCAGGATTTGACAATTTCAAACGCATTTTTACAGAAGATAAATTATTTATCCCGAGTTTAATCAACAGTTTCAAGTGGATTGTCTCACAAGTTTTTTTCCAATTAGTTTTTGGCTTAGGCATTGCCTTACTTTTGAACAAAAAGTTCAAATTTAGAGGTTTGACGAGGGGATTTGTTTTTGTGCCATGGGCGATTTCGGGTGTTTTGACTTCGGTTATGTGGAGTATGATGTATAATGAACATATGGGCGTTTTCAATGACATTTTGATGAAAATCGGCATTATACATGAACCTATGGCTTTCTTATCTAGTACAACGAGCGCATTTATCGCAGTTGTTATCGCTGAACTTTGGCGTGGGATTCCGTTTTTTGCGGTAACACTTCTTGCCTCACTGCAGAGCATTCCTGAGGAATTGTATGAGGCGGGCGCAATGGACGGTTCAAATCGTTTAACGGATTTGATTTATATCACTTTGCCACAGCTGAAGAAAACGATTGTTTTAACAACCTTACTCCGAACGGTTTGGGAGTTTAACAATGTTGACTTACTTTACAACTTGACAAATGGTGGTCCTGCCAACTCGACCATGACTTATTCAATGTACATCGTGAAAACTGCGGTTAATGGTAGTGACTTTGGTTACGGTTCAGCCTTGACAGTTGTGGCATTTATTATCTTGACACTGATTGCCTTGGCATATCTAAAATTATCTAAATTTGAGGAGGCATAGTATGCAAAATAAACGAGGTAAATTAGATAAAACCTTGACTTTTTATCTGCCACTTGCCACAATGTTGATGTGGACACTATTTCCGATTTATTGGACACTCAACACAGCATTCAAGCCCGAGGGCGATATTGTCAAATCACCACTTCAATACTTGCCTAAAAGTCCAACGGTTGATAATTTTATCAATGCTTGGCGAGATGTTGGCTTTGAAAAGTATTTCAAAAATAGTTTCGTAGTTGGACTTGGCACTGTTTTTCTAACATTGATTTTGTCTGTCTTGGCTGGCTATGCCTTAGCCCGCTATGATTTCAAAGGTAAACGAATTTTCATGCTTATCTTACTGATGACGCAATTTATCCCACGCTCAATGTTGATTATTCCATTGTTTGTCATGTTTAGTAAAGTTGGGTTGATTAGTAATCCAATTTCACTTGTTTTGGTCTATTCAGCGGTGCAAGTGCCATTTTCAGCCATTTTGATGCAAGGGTTCATCTCGGGTATTCCGCCTGAATTGGAAGAAGCGGCATCAATTGACGGTGCAACTCGCATTCAAGCAATTATAAAAGTTATTGTACCGCTGTTATTGCCAGGTTTTGTGGCAACAGGTATCAATATCTTTGTTTATGCTTGGAATGAGTTTGTCTTGGCTTTGATGTTGGTTAATACGCAGAGCAAGTTTACCTTGCCTGTTGGCTTGAGTTTCATGCTTGGTGAATTTAATATCAATTATGGTGCTTTGGCTGCTGGTAGTATCATTGCATTAATTCCGTCAATTATTCTATTCCTATTTGCTCAAAAACATTTGGTAAATGGTATGGGTGGCGCTGTTAAAGGTTAAAATTTTTATATTATAAAAATAAGGAGAGTATTTACAATGAAAAAATCAAAATTGATTTTAAGTATGAGTGCAGTAGTGCTATCAGCTGTTTTACTTGCAGCATGTGGTGCTAAAAAAGACGATTCAAGTTCTGCTGACAAAAGCAGCAAAAAAGATAAAGTTGTCAAATTAGTTTTCTGGGATGAAAATGCAGGACCAGATCGCACGCCGCTTTGGGAGGGAATTATTGACAAATTTGAGAAAGAAAATCCTAATATTGATGTCGAATATGTTGGTTTACCAAAGGATGAGGCAAAATCTAAAATTGATGCGGTAATTGCAGCAAATGATACGCCAGATGTGTCATCTGTTCAATCAAGCTGGCTACCAGAATTTTCTATCCGTGGCGCTTTAGCACCACTTGATGATTATTATGAAAAATCTGATATTTCAACGTTGATTAATAAAGGTGCGATTGAATTTAACAAAGAAATTGTTAAAGACGGCGGGCTTTATGGCATTCCTTACACGCAAAACTTGGATATTTTATGGTTGCGGGAAGATTTATTTGCTAAGAATAATTTGAATGCGCCTGAAAATTGGGATGATTTCTTCACAGATGTGAAGACATTGACAGAAGGCGATACTTATGGCTATACGATTCGTGGAGGTGCTGGTGGTTCGTTGCAGCTGCAACGTTTGATGTACGCTTATTCTGGTATTACTGACTACATTACCAAAGATGGTAAGGCGACGGTTAATGATCCAAAACATGTTGAATTTTTGGAAAAATATTTTGCCTTGTACCAAAAAAATACGCCTAAGAGTGATATTACCAATGGTTATAAGGAAATGGTTGCAGGTTTTGATACAGGTAAAGTAGCCATTTTGCATCATAATATTGGCTCATTTGGCGAACACAGCAAATCGCTTGAAGCTAATCAATTTGAGGCAGCACCATTGCCTAAATCAGTGAAAGGTAACTATGTTGCTGAGGGTGGCAATACAATTTCACTTGCGATGTTTAAAAATTCTAAACATCCAGATGAAGCCTTTAAATTGATTGAGTTTATGAACAATGCAGCTAGCCAAAGTACATGGAATCAAGCAGTTGGGCAAATTCCGACTAATTCTGATGTGTTAAAAGAAGATTGGATGAAAGATGCGCAGCATTTGAAAGTGGCGTTTGATGTCTACGATGATGATAGCACCAAATTATATCAACCACCATTTTATTTGCCAGATTACCGTTCAATCTTGGATAATAAAGTTGACCCAGGTATTCAATCTGTGATGAGTGGCGATAAGACAGTCAAAGAGTTTTTGAACGAATGGGCGGCAGACTTGGAAGCCTCAAAAGAAAAATATGACAAAGCGATGAAATAAATAAAGGCATGTCTGAAATTTGAGAAATCTGAGTTTTTAGACCTGTCCGTAAATAACTGTTGTTGAATTTTAGCTGATAGTTAGAATAAGACAGCAGTTATTTGATTATCAGTATAATATAAGGAAATGATAAAATCATGTTAAATAAAAAAGAATTACTTGCCTTAACACGCAAGGCTTGTGAGACGCTAATGGCGAAATTTACACCTGAAACTTTACCACCTGCTGGGCATTTTCATTATCATCAAGGGGTGTTTTTGGACGGTATGTACCGTTTTTACAAGCTCAATCACGAGGAGAAATACCTTGCTTATATTAAAAGTTATTATGACTCGATAATTGATGAGTATGGAAATTTGATGTTTGACCGTGATCAGTTGGATTCATTACAAGTTGGTTTATTACTCTTTCCCTTGTTTGAAGAAACGGGGGATGAGCGCTATCTAATTGCGGCGAAAAAATTGCTGCATATTGTCTACGGCATTAATAAAACTTCTGAGGGTGGTTTTTGGCATAAGGATAAATATCCTTATCAAATGTGGCTTGACGGTTTGTATATGGCGGGACCGTTCTTGTTGACTTGTGCCAAATATTTTGGCGAATCAGACTTGATTGCGCAAGTTTTGTATCAAGAAAAACTGATGTTTGCGCATCTGTATAATCGTGAAACAGGCTTGTTATATCACGCTTGGGACGAAAAATGTCAGCAACCATGGGCAAATCAGAAAACAGGGTGTTCGCCTGAAGTTTGGGGGCGGAGTGCTGGATGGTATGGTACGGCTTTGGTTGATATGCTGAAATTATTGCCCCCAAAACACCCTGAACGTGTTGAATTGATGCGAAAATTAGCCGCATATAGCAAGACGTTGATGTCCTATCAAGATAATGATAGCCATTGTTGGTATCAAATCGTGGATAAGGGGACGCACGCAGATAATTGGCTAGAATCTTCTTGTAGTGCGCTATTTGTCTACACAATTGCTGAGGCAATGAATCATGGCTTGATTGGTAAAGACTTATCTGAGGCGATTCAGACGGCATTGGCTGGTATTATCAAGCAAATGGTGGTCGTTTCTGGCGAGCATTTTGCGCTAAACAGTATTTGTATCGGCACTTCTGCGGGGACTTATGATTATTATGTGTCGCGTCCGACTTCTGAAAATGACTTGCATGGTGTTGCCGTCTTTATTTGGGCTGTTTTAGCGGTGTATGATTTATTGGAGGACTAGCCATGATGCCATTTAATATTGGAGTTCGTGCGCATGACATTTCGGCAAATTCTCGCGAGGAACTTGGGCGTAAATTGCTTGATTTTGGTTTTAGCCATATTCAGTTGGCTGTCGGCAAATCTTTTCCCGAATTTGCGCCAAATGTGACAGCTATTTCTAGTGGTACAGGACATTATCTCGGCGATTATCTGGGGAAATTAGGGATAAAAATTTCAATTTTGGGCTGTTATGTCAATATTTCTAGTCCAGATAACTTTGTTCGTGAGCAAGCAATTCAAGCCTTCCAACATCATTTATCGCTTGCGAATCAGTTTAATGCTAGTGTTGTTGGAACTGAGACAGGCAGTCTTGGCAATGGTTATACGCAGGAAAATTTTACCGAAACTGCTTATTGTGTGGCGAGAAATTCTGTGAGTGAATTGGTTGACTATGCAGAACATTTGGGGGTAATTGTTGGCATTGAGGCTGGCATTAATCATCCCTTATATACTGCTGAATTAGCCAAACGCTTGGTTCGAGAAATGGCATCGCCAAACTTGAAAGTGATACTAGATTGTGCTAATTTGATTTCAATCGAGAATTATCAATCGCAAGAAAAGGTTGTTTATCAAGCGTTAGACTTACTCCGTGATGATATTTGTTCGCTACATTTGAAAGATTTTATCGTTGAAAATGAGCAAATCAAAATTGTTCCTGTTGGTACTGGCATGATGAAATATGACCAAATCTTACAATTTTTAAAACGAGATAAACCACTGATGTTTGCAAGTTTGGAGGCAACGCCTGAGAAAAATATCCCGCATGCTTTGACACATTTAGCGCAAATTTATGATAAATGAATAGTAAAACTAGTGAGACAATACTTACTGAAAATACTATTAAGGATATAACAGAACTCGCAACAGATGTTCCTTTAAGAAAAATCTGTCGTAATTATAAGAGTTAGGAAAGTGACTAGATTAGGAGTATTTTCGATTAGGTTATGAACAAAATTTATATGAAGTGATAAAAGACGGCTGAGAAAATTGATTATATCAAGAAAAACGACTTTGAAACTTTCCCAAATAATAACTAATAAAATATCTATAAATTTAAGCGAGTAGGAACCTACCGCTTTTTTTGTAGATAAATGAATAAAAGAACTAATGATTTATTTGAAAATATATCTTAATATATATCAAATTATGGAAATGCTTTCAATAAAATGTTATAATATCTTAAAATGTAACTAAGATATAGGAGAATTTATGCCAACAGGGAAAATAAAATCAAGTACCGTAGATGCACAAGCCGCAATTTCAGAACTTACAGGGATAAGCGCAACTAATTTTGCGAACCAATCTGTTGATTTCAGTTCAAGTAATATTTCAAGTATGCTTGCAGGTCAGATACTAGTCAATCAACTCATGAATCATACTTCAAAAGTTGTTTCATGCGTCTTATCACAAGCTAATAAATTTCCAGAATTAGCTCGTGCGATTGAAGAACGTGATATTGCAGATAGTCAGAGGTTTAGATAATGGTTAAAGAAACAGCTAAAAAAGGGCTTTTTGATGATTTTTGGACAATTTCCCCCGAGCGTGATTTAGTAGATGATACCAAAAAAGTTGAAGAAGAAATCATCGAAAATCCTCGGTGGGAAGATTATGACTGGACAGACTGGGCAGAATATTGGCATATTAGCATTGAACGGACACGGCTAAACTTTGAAAAGGCAGACGACGAAGAAAAAGTCAGCTTAATTTATGCTAATCGAACAATTCATGAACAAGCTGAAGAAAAACGTCAAAAACTTGCTAAAAAAGAAGCTGATAGGGTCAAGTATCAATAATCTTTGAAAAAGTTTGCTGCTGAGAAAAAAGAAAAAGCAGTTCCAACTTCTCTTTTTGAGAATACTACAAGCTATAAGCAACAACCGAAAGATAACATTGAAGCTAAACGTAACGCACTTTACCAAGAAATTATGCGTCAAGAATCAGATATAGATGAACTCAAGGGTATGACTAACAAGCTTACTCAAAATAATGAAAACTTCATTTCAGACATCAGGCGTAATATTGATAATGCACGCTCTATTTTTGAAAATTCACAATTGAATTCTAGGCAAGCACAAGGTGAAAATGAAATTTATCAAAGTGTTTATGCAAACTTAAAATCTCGCTTTGAAATCCAAAATGAGAAGATTAGGCAGTCCTCAAATAGAACAAGACGTGATATTGAAGATAAGATTGATAACTTGAGCAGAGAAAGGAACAACTTACCGTGGTAATCTATGACAGTGGCGATTCAAGCAATCTGATAACAGCCTTAGAAGCTAACCTTTCAGGCGCTCACCAAATCTTCAATCGTCTTTCAAAAGGTAGTCAACATCTAATCGGTGTGATTGATTCAGGCACCTTATCAGGTGCTGCCTATAAAGCGGGACAAACATTGTTTGTTGCTTATATCAATCCCATGCTTCAAAAATTAAATCAAGCTATCGCAGATATACAAGGCGACCTAAAATCTTATCAATCGGCAGATAGTGCCATAAGTGCTGTGGGTAATCATTTGGATAGCGACCAAATTCAAGAACTTCTAAAACTCACTCAGAATATGATTGATTTAGTTGAGCAAAAAATCAAAGATGATCGAGATTTCATCAATCAATTTTTTAGTGGCGGGTTTGAAAAGGTTGGTAATGCTTTATCAGAATTGCCCGCCCTCTATGACCAACTAGAAAATTTAAAAAAAATTAAAGCGACACGCCAAAAAGAACTGAAAGCGCTAGAAACCTTTGCAAGTTCGACTAACTCACTTTTTCGAGATAGCTTACGTGCTTTTGAAAATGCGATGAAAGGCGTTGATGTTATCAATCAGTCAACCGCAAGTGCAGACGGTACGATTACTTTTCCTGCGGGTGCTGATATGAGTTGGGCTGCGAAGTTAGGTAGTGAAAAATTTAGTTCCAATCTTTCGGAAAGTAAGGAAGAAAGGTATCACAAATCAAAAATAAAAGAGTTAGAGAAATATAACATTTATGCCATGCCCTACGAAGACCCGACGACCAAAGAAGTTAAAATCATGTGGTTTATTGACAAGGACGGTGTGCGTATTTTTGACGAGGAACTACAAGATTACGTTGAAAAATATGGCAAAAACTTTGTTGGTATGTATGAAATTGTTGGTTGGGAGAAGATTTATGAGCTAGACCTTGCGGCAAGGCGAAAAGGGAACGGCAAGAATTATCTCACGGACGGTCAGCTGCCTAGTGGCTGGGAAAAGTGGGGTCAAGCTGGAGGCTTTGCAGATTCTATTTATTGGTATAGTTCAAAGAGTGGTTTGCTTGATTTGGCGCTGATTGCTGGACTTTCTTATGCGGCTAGTAAGTCGCAGACTAAGGCTGGTACTGGTGTTAATGTTGCGAATGTTATGGATGATGTTGCTTCAGGAGTTGGAAAAGGAAATTCGCAAAGTGTAGAAATTAGAATTTCTTCAGAAAGCATTAAGCATGCTGATTTAGGTGGCTTTACAGTTAATCCCTCCACTAATGAAATATCAAAAATGAAAGGCGGTGGTCATGGACAGTCTAATATTGATTTTCTTAAAGAAAATGGATTTGAAGTCAATATTGAAAACACTTATCCTAATGGTGTTAGAACAGGGAATGTGCCAAGCCATAAAACTAAAGCCAAGAGGACTGGTAACAATCAATCTTGGTTTCCAGATAATTGGACAGCTAAAGATATAGAAAATGCAGGTCAGCACATTGCTAGTCAATCAAATTTTAATGTAATTAAAGATGGGGAAGTTATTTTTGGAGATTATAATGGAGTTCGAGTAGGTGTGATAAAGACTGAAGGTAAACCGGCTACTATTTTTCCAGATGCTACACAACAACCTTAATGCGAATGGAGGGAATAAAAAATGAATTTAAAAAACGATATGAATAAAAAATTACAAAATAGAAAAATTTTGAATATAAACGATGATTTTGGAATTGAAAAATCATGGGAAGAAATGGTAGAGCTTTTGTCTCAAAATGAAGATAGTACTATAAACTATCTTGAATCAGTTGAAAAAGAAGATTTGTATTATATCAGCGAGATTTTTGAAGATTTATCCGAAATTTTTCAAAGTCCGAAATTTATAAGTTGTTTAAGAAAATTGGATGAAAAATTTCCAAAATTAGAGATGACTAACGATATTGATATTGCAGAGAGTTATATTGAGAAATAGGAAATTCCTGTTGGCATAAAATTTGATAAAGCGAGGAAAAAAAGCATGAGTATTTATCAAATTCCGAATTTCCAAAGTCATTGTCAAATAATGAACAACTTCTAAAACTCACTCAGAATATGATTGACTTGGTTGAGCAAAAAATCAAAGATGACCGAGATTTTATCAATCAGTTTTATAGTGGTGGATTTGAAAAGGTTGGTAATGCTTTATCAGAATTGCCCGCCCTCTATGACCAACTAGAAAATTTAAAAAAAATTAAAGCGACACGCCAAAAAGAACTGAAAGCGCTAGAAACCTTTGCAAGTTCGACTAACTCACTTTTTCGAGATAGCTTACGTGCTTTTGAAAATGCGATGAAAGGCGTTGATGTTATCAATCAGTCAACCGCAAGTGCAGACGGTACGATTACTTTTCCTGCGGGTGCTGATATGAGTTGGGCTGCGAAGTTAGGTAGTGAAAAATTTAGTTCCAATCTTTCGGAAAGTAAGGAAGAAAGGTATCACAAATCAAAAATAAAAGAGTTAGAGAAATATAACATTTATGCCATGCCTTATGAAGATCCGAAAACCAAAGAAGTTAAAATCATGTGGTTTATTGACAAGGACGGTGTGCGTATTTTTGACGAGGAATTACAAGATTATGTCGAAAAATATGGCAAAAACTTTGTTGGTATGTATGAAATTGTTGGTTGGGAGAAGATTTATGAGCTAGACCTTGCGGCAAGGCGGCGAGGGGACGGTAAGAATTATCTCACGGACGGTCAGCTGCCTAGTGGCTGGGAGAAGTGGGGTCAAGCTGGAGGCTTTGCGGATTCTATTTATTGGTATAGTTCAAAGAGTGGTTTGCTTGATTTGGCGCTGATTGCTGGACTTTCTTATGCGGCTAGTAAGTCGCAGACTAAGGCTGGTACTGGTGTTAATGTTGTGGATGTTATGGATGATGTGAATGGTATTCCGATAGGGGAAAATGCTGTAAATCATTTGAAGAATGTGGAGGGAGTTGGAAAAAAAGGTATTAGTGGTGGTCACAATTCTAAGGCTTTCTTTGAAAGTTTAGATGAAGTTGGCGGAAGAATTACATCAGAAACATCTCATCCAAATATTTCAGGAATTAAAGAGATATTCTATGAAGTTCCTAAAAAAGGAATTGATGGTAAGGCATTAACTCCACCGGAATATAGACTTATCAACCGACCTAAAACTGTTTATGACCCTGGTATTATTAGTGATAAGCAAATATATGTGTGGGGACAAGAGGCAATGAAGAATGGGGTTATAGATAAACGTGAAATTACTGGAATAGCAAATAATGGTTTAAAATTTAAAGGATTCATTGAAGATGGAAAAATAACTAATTTTTTTCCAATGTTAAATTAAGGAGAATGAAATGGCATTGATAGTTACTAATCAAGAAGAAAGACATATTTTATTAAGAACTTATGCAAGTAATATAGACAAAAGAAGTTTGAAAATGTTTTCAAAAAAAATAGGCTATGGGAATGATTTTATTGGAATATATTTTAAAGAAGAGTTAGAAGAAGATCCGTACGAATTTCAACAAGAATTATCCGAAATTAAAGATAATCAAGTTTTATTAAATGCTGACCCACCAGCAGCACCAGTAGAAGAAAATTTATATCTCAATTTTGATGAATTCTATGATTATTTGGTAGAAGTCGTTAATGAAAGAATTGCCGAAACACCTAGCGATAAAGCTGAATATGAACATCTTTTATCAGAAGTGAAAACAGCTTTAGGTTTGTAAAACTAATTCTATAAATAAATTCAAGTTCCAATCTTTCGGAAAGTAAGGAAGAAATTTATCACAAATCGAAAATAAAAGTGTTAGAGAAATATAACATTTATGCCATGCCATATGAAGACCCGAAAACCAAAGAAGTTAAAATCATGTGGTTTATTGACAAGGACGGTGTGCGTATTTTTGATGAGGAATTACAAGATTATGTCGAAAAATATGGCAAAAACTTTGTTGGTATGTATGAAATTGTTGGTTGGGAGAAGATTTATGAGCTAGACCTTGCGGCAATGCGAAAAGGGAACGGCAAGAATTATCTTACGGACGGTCAGCTGCCTAGTGGCTGGGAAAAGTGGGGTCAAGCTGGAGGCTTTGCGGACTCTATTTATTGGTATAGTTCAAAGAGTGGTTTGCTTGATTTGGCGCTGATTGCTGGACTTTCTTATGCGGCTAGTAAGTTGCAGACTAAGGCTAGTACTGGTGCTAATGTTGCGAATGTTATGGATGATTTGAAAGGAACTAGCAAGGGGAAAATTTATGTTGATAATATTGG
Organism: Pseudolactococcus hodotermopsidis; assembly: GCF_011170085.1. Classification (GTDB taxonomy): domain Bacteria; phylum Bacillota; class Bacilli; order Lactobacillales; family Streptococcaceae; genus Pseudolactococcus; species Pseudolactococcus hodotermopsidis. The sequence continues at coordinate 47,479 of NZ_BLLI01000008.1, forward strand.
TAGTCAAGTGACGCTTGAAGAGTACTTAAAGTATAATCCAGAAAATACTTTAAAAGATTATGAATTACTTATCAAAGAGCAATCGCCATGGCTTAAAGATTTTATTCCAGTATCTGAAACTTTAAAATCAGGAGACACCCTTGAAATAGCTTTAAGTCAAGGACAACCAATTAATAAACCTGGAAATTTTGCAACAGAAAGTAATACGATACCTTCTATTGATTCTGTCAGAGAAAATTTAGCGGTAAAACAAGAATGGAAACCTACCATTGACAGGGTTGTTGAATATCGAGTGAAAGTAGGTGTCGAACTACCAGTAAAAAGTGGACCAGTTGGTCCTCAGATTGATCTTGTTACTGATAAATATCTTTCAGGTGGAGCAAATCAGTTTCAAATTGATGTTCCTAATCAAGATATAATGAAATATTTAGAGATTGTATCTGTAAAAACTATTAAATAAGGGAGAAAGTAATGTTAGATGATTTAAATTATACAACAAACAAGGTTGAGTGGAGTTTTGAAACTGCGATTATTGAAAAGGATTTAGATGATATAATTACTGCTACTGAAAATACTTCTAATCATTATGTTTATGTTGAAACAGGAAAGAATTTTGTTGCGCAGGTTGGATATTTTTTTGATTTCTCTGGCGTATTATTATTATCATTTGATTTAGAAAAAGGAGTCCTTAATTGGAGTACTGGAAACTCTATTCAAAATTATGATTTTTCACAAGTTGGTTACTTTCCTAGCAAAAATATGACAACGATACTTGTTAATAATGGTGTTTTAATATTTGATTCCATGGGAAATAAGTTATTTTTAATATCTAGTCCTGTTGACTATTCTTTGGAATATTTTCAAGAATTTCCAGATTATATATCTGTTGTTGCAACAAGTATTAAAAATGCAGACAAGTATGGAAGAACGCAATATAATCTTAAAATTAATGTTGATTCTAAAAAGTTAGAAAATGTAAATCTTGCTTGAAATTAGCTATTGCAGAGAAATTGGTAAGTAAGTCATTTTTTCGTAGTGTAAAATTTGAATTTGTACTCACTTCAGGCGCTCACCAAATCTTCAATCGTCTCTCTAAAGGTAGTCAACATCTAATCGGTGTGATTGATTCAGGCACCTTATCAGGTGCTGCCTATAAAGCGGGACAAACATTGTTTGTTGCTTATATCAATCCCATGCTTCAAAAATTAAATCAAGCTATCGCAGATATACAAGGCGACCTAAAAT